>JBFYJA010000007.1:0-14502 GCA_041311675.1 Micrococcales bacterium
CGGCTCGCCTGAAATCTCGAGCCGCTGCCTGACGAGAGTCGATCCTGGGAAAAACTGCATCACGACAGCGATCCCGAGGCCGTCAGCGCGGCGGAACAGAAGCCGCACATCCGTGCCGCCATTGACGACGTTGAGCACACCCGGTGGCAGCAGATCACCGATGATGTCCATCAGCACCATGACCGACATGAATGTTCAGGAATACCAGCAGATGATGTTGGATGGCGGTCGTAACATCGAGGGCTGGCGCTCTAAGAAGGAAAGAGGCGAGGCATAATGGCACGCATCACTGCTGGGGTTACTACCAGCCACGTACCTGCCGTCGGCATGGCGGTAGACCTAGGTAAGACCCAAGAGCCTTACTGGAAGCCAATGTTCGAAGGCTACGAGTTCTCAAAACAGTGGATGAAGGACAACACTCCAGACGTCGCCATCATCGTTTACAACGACCACGCGTCGTACTTTGGCATGGAAATCATGCCAACTTTTGCAATGGGTATCGCTGAGAACTACGGCATCTGCGACGAAGGCTATGGGCCTCGTCCGATTCCAGATGTTGAGGGTGCACCAGAACTCTCAACATTCCTAGCAGCCTCATTGATCATGCAAGATTTCGATATGACCATCTTGAATGTTCTCGATGTTGATCACGGACTAACCGTGCCGATGTCATTAATGTTCGGATCACCAGACAAGTGGCCAACCAAAATCATTCCGCTACCGGTTAACGTGGTGATGAACCCGCAGCCATCAGGCGAGCGTTGTCTCGCACTCGGTAAGGCAATTCGCAAAGCGGTAGAAGCGTATGACGAAGACCTGAGTGTTCAGGTTTGGGGTACCGGTGGAATGAGTCACCAGATTCAAGGTGCTCGTGCCGGTTTGATTAACGAACCATGGGACAAGAAGTTCATGGATGACCTAGTTAACGATCCAGAAAATCTTCAGTACAAACCACATCTCGAATACATGGTTGAGGCGGGTTCGGAAGGCGTCGAGCTAATCATGTGGCTCATCATGCGTGGCGCGATGGGCGATAAGGTCGATGAGGTCTACCGTTTTTACCACGTGCCAGCATCAAACACTGCTGTTGGGCACATGATCATGACTCCAAAGGAATAAGTAATGTCAGTAAATCTCGCAGTCGTTGGTCTTGGTGCTTTCGGAATCAAGCATCTCGATGCGCTTACCCAAATTCCTGATGCCAAGATTCAATACGTTGCTCACAGCAAAATGGACATCGCTGAGGAGGTTGCCGGTAAGTACGGGGCCAAGCGTGCATTCACCGACTACGCCGAGCTCTTGGCTCAGCCAGATCTCGACGGCGTAATTCTCGCCACGCCAACCCAGATGCATCTAGCCGGCACGCTGCAGGCGCTTGAGGCCGGCAAGAACATTCAGGTAGAGATTCCGATGGCAGACAACCTTGCTGGTGTTCGACAGATTGTTGACCTGCAAGCCAAGACCGGCTTGGTGGCTATGGCCGGGCACACCCGTCGCTTCAATCCATCACACCAGTACGTTCACAACAAGATTCAGACTGGCGAGTTCAACATTCAGCAAATGGATGTGCAGACCTACTTCTTCCGTCGCACCAACACCAACGCACTAGGTAATCCTCGTTCATGGACCGATCACCTACTTTGGCATCACGCTGCGCACACTGTTGATCTGTTCCAATACCAGACCGGCGAGCGAGTGATTAAGGCCAACGCGGTTCAGGGCCCTAAGCACCCTGAGCTAGGCATCGCGATGGATATGTCGATTCAGCTGCAGAGTGAAAACGGAAAGATTTGTACCCTTTCGCTTTCATTCAACAACGATGGCCCGCTCGGAACTTTCTTCCGTTACATCGGCGACACCGCAACCTACATCGCGCGCTACGACGACCTAGTGAATGGTAAAGAAGAGCCAATCGATGTTTCCAAGGTTGCTGTTTCGATGAATGGCATTGAACTTCAGGATCGCGAATTTGTTGCAGCAATTAAGGAAGGCCGCGAACCAAACGCGAGCGTTGCCAAAGTGCTGCCTTGTTACGAAGTGCTAGACAAACTTGCCGCGCAACTCGACTACTAAACGTTCCAATATTTCTTGAGCGGATCCCTCGGCAAGGCCTTCGCGACTCGTACCAGACCATACCGGCGAGAAATCCAGCAGACCTGATTTTTCGGCAGCCGTGCGGAGTGGCAATAGTGCTGTGCTGGCGTGGGGGAATGCTGGCGCTGCTTCGTTTAGGTCACCGAGTTCCGCCATTAAGCGGTTCTTGATTCCTCTGGCCAATCCACCCGAAAACAAATTGGTGAGCGCGGTTTCAGCGCTGGCATCAAGTAGAGCATCTCGGTGAATCCTTGAAGTTTTGGCTTCACCTGCCAACATAAATGCCGTACCCACCTGGACGGCACTAGCGCCGAGATCCAGCGCCTGCTTCACATCTGCAGCGCTGGCGATGCCTCCAGCGGCGATTATTGGCAGGTCTATTTCAGTCACCAATTCGGCTAGCAAGTCGAAAGTGTTGCTTTGCATGGCAGGGTCGATGTCTAGAAAATGACCGCGGTGCCCACCGGCATCCAAACCCTGCGCAATGATGCCATGAATGCCCTGAGTCTCAAGCCACTTCGCTTCACGGAGAGTGGTCGCCGAAGAAATCACCATGGCTCCGGTAGCTAGCACTCGATCAAGCAATGCTCGTTCGGGTAAACCAAAGTGAAAACTGACCACGGATGGCTTGTATCGTTCGACTACTTCGAGCATTGCTTCGTTAAACGGAGAACGTGTAATAGTTGATGTCGGTTTTTCAACATCGAACTCTTCATAGTATTTTTCGAGAGTTTGATACCAGATCGCCTCAGCAACCTCGGTTAACGGAAGCTCTCGGTGGCAAAAGAAATTTAAGTTGTAATGCAGTCCGCTATTAGTAAGTTTCTCTAGTTCTGAATTCAGTGTTTCGATGGAGAGTTGTGCAGCCGGGAGTGAGCCCAAACCGCCCGCATTCGAAACTGCAATGGCCAACTCGGCATCCTGCACTCCAGCCATCGGTGCTTGGATGATCGGATAGCGAAGTTGGCTAAACATTATTTAGCGTCTGTCCAACTCGGCAAACGGAATGCGCTTGCTGTGCATCACTTGCGAAAATGTGGCCAGCATGCCGTGCACAGTTGTGCTCTCATATCCGGCGCCAACTAAGAGCGCCGTGAGGTTAGACATCTCGACTGTGAGCAGCTTGGCTTGCTTTTGAGTGGCAGAAAGAATTTTCTTGGCAGATTCCGAATTGATCGCTTCAAATTCACGCTTTGCTTCATCGAATGCCCAATCCTGCATTCCTAACGACTTTGCCGCCCATAGGTAATCAGTTAGAACCGCTGCCATGCCTTGCTTGAGCATGAATGACAGCAATTCACGGGCCGCTAGGTCATCGGATTTATCAGAAACGTTCATAAGCCAAAGTCTAGGTACGAATTTGTGGAACCCCGAATTTCTGCTAATGTGAACGCTAACATCACTAACATTCGGAGGCAGCGAAGCCTCGATAGGAGTAGCCGTGAACGCAAGCAAGGGTCAGATCTGGTTCCTAACCGGTACCCAGAACCTCTACGGGGAAGAAACCCTGCAGCAGGTTGCTGAGCAGTCGCAACAGGTTGTCGCGCAAATCAAAGCCGGCACATCAGCTCCGGTTGAGTACCTCTGGAAGCCGGTGCTCAAGACTCCTGAACAAATCAAAGAGGTTCTGCTCGAGGCATCTCGTGATGAAAACTGCCTCGGTGTCATCACCTGGATGCACACCTTTTCTCCTGCCAAGATGTGGATCAACGGTCTTAATGTTTTGACCAAGCCGCTCTTACACCTGCACACTCAGGCCGGTCAGTCACTACCTTGGGCCACCATCGACATGGACTTCATGAATTTGAACCAGGCTGCTCACGGCGACCGTGAATACGCACACCTGGTTACTCGAATGGGAATTGCTCGCAAGATTGTGGTTGGGTTCCCAACTGAAAAGTCAGTTTGTGAACGAATTACCAATTGGGCATACGCCACCATCGGTTGGCACGCATCGCAAAACCTAAAGGTCGCTCGTTTTGGTGACAACATGCGTTACGTGGCGGTCACCGATGGTAATAAAGTTTCGGTGCAAATGAAACTCGGAATCTCAATTGAGCAACTTGGCGTCAACACTCTTTGCGAAGCGGTTGAAAAAGTTACTGATGAAGCTGCAGAAAAACTCACCGAGGTTTACGAGCGCGATTACGAAGTAGTCTCTGAGCTTCGTAAGGGTGGAGCACAGCACGAGTCGTTGGTTTACGGAGCAAAAATTGAAATCGCACTTCGTCAGATTCTCGAAGCCGGAAACTACAACGCATTCACTTCAAACTTTGAAGACCTAGGCACACTTCGTCAACTTCCAGGTCTAGCTGTTCAGCGATTGATGGCCGAGGGATATGGTTTTGGAGGCGAAGGCGACTGGAAGACTTCTGCGCTTGGGGCGGTTATGAAGGCCATGACTCCTGCGAACGGCGGAACATCGTTTATGGAGGATTACACCTATCACTTCGGCCCCGGCACTCCAAAGGTGCTTGGCGCTCACATGCTTGAGGTCTGTCCTTCAATCAGTGGCCAGAAGCCTCGCATCGAGATCCACCCGCTAGGTATCGGCGGCAAGGAGGACCCGGTTCGTATGGTCTTCACCGCTAAGCCAGCGCAGGGACGTGTGGTTTGCCTAGTTGACCTTGGCGAGCGCTTGCGTTTGATTTCTAATGAAATTGAGATTGTCGAACCTAACGAAGACCTTCCTAAGCTGCCGGTGGCTCGTGCGGTCTGGGAGCCAAAGCCATCACTAGCCGAGTCGGCGGAAGCGTGGATGTTAGCCGGCGGAAGTCACCACACCGTGCTCACGAATTCGGTTTCGGCTGAGACGCTCGAGGACTTTGCTCGCATTGCAGGCATCGAACTGGTGGCTATCAATGAAGACACCAAGCTTGGACAGTTCCGAAAGGAACTACAGTGGTCAGGTGCTTACTACCGCTTTGCCGAGGGTCTCGGTTAATGCTTCACCAACCACCAAACGAGATTGAAATTCGCGTTGCCGGAAACGTTGCAAAATTCTCTACGCTAAGTGCAGCAATTACCTATTTGGAAATTGATGGAGTGGTTGCCATCGCGCAAGTCACGCGCGAGGCAATTTTGGAATCGTTCGCATCTGTGGTTTGTGCTCCATGGCCAAATCGAATTGCCGATGGAGTTTGGGGTGACACCAAATTCCCCGGCAACGATCCACATGGAAATGCGCTGCACGGATTGGTTTTTGACAAAGAGTTTGAGCTTGTTGCCGAGGCTGAAGATTCAGTTACGTTCAGGTACCAAGTGGACGCTTCAGATAATTACCCATTCATGATTGAAATCGGCGCAACTTATTTACTTTCAGCCGAAGGATTGACTGCAACCTATTTCGCCAAAAATATCGGCGAAGGTAATGCTCCATACGGGGTAGCGGCACATCCTTATTTCAATGTGCTGCCAGATTCGACTTTCACATTCCATGCAGAGAGTCAGGCAATCAACAATGCCAAGCAGATACCAATCGGCACTGAGTCAAACTCTAAAGTTCGAAGTGAACTGGTTTTTGGTGCTGCAAACTTGGATGACTGCTTCAGCGGATTGACTGGTGATGTCAGAATCAATCACGCCGATGGCAGTGAGGTTCATATTTGGCAGGACGCGGCGTTTAAGTACCTGATGGTTTACACCGGGCATCACCTGCAGAAGTATGGTTTCCCTAACCCTGGGCTGGCTATTGAGCCACAAACCTGCCCAGCCAACGCCTTCAACACCGGTGAAGACTTAATTTGGTTGGCTCCGGGCGAGACCTGGAGCGCAAACTGGGGTGTCACAGCGAAAGGCAATCATGGCTGAGAAGTACGTAATCGGCGTTGACTACGGCACGCTTTCTGGACGCGCTGTGGTGGTGCGGGTCAGCGACGGCGAAGCTCTAGGTTCGGGTGTGTACGAGTATCCGCATGCGGTGATGGACACCAAATTGGCCAGCTCCGGAGCTGCGCTTGGCCCTGACTGGGCACTGCAGGATGCCAACGACTACGTTGATGTACTCAAGCACGCAGTGCCAGCGGCGTTACTTGAAGCAGGCATTTCGAGTGCCGATGTGATCGGAATAGCCACCGACTTCACGGCTTGCACCATGGTGCCGGTGATTGAAGATGGCACCCCGATGAGTAATCTCGCAGAGTATAAAAACAACCCGCATGCCTATGTGAAGTTGTGGAAGCATCACGCGGCTCAACCGCACGCTGATCGCATCAATGAGTTGGCACGCGCTCGCGGTGAAAATTGGCTGGCACGGTACGGCGGTCAGATTTCCTCCGAATGGGAATTGGCAAAGGGGCTTCAACTTTTCGAAGAAGCACCAGAGGTTTACAACGCGATGTACAAATTCGTGGAGGCTGCCGACTGGATAATCTGGCAACTCTGCGGAACCTATGTGCGCAATGCTTGCACCGCGGGTTACAAAGGAAACTTGCAAGATGGCGCATACCCATCGAAAGAATTTTTTGCGGCGCTAAATCCAGGCTTCGAAAACTTTGAAGAGAAAATTGCACATCAACTTGGAGAACTCGGTGACGCGGCAGGCACACTTACCGATCAGGCAGCAAACTGGACCGGCCTACCGGCAGGAATCGCAGTTGCGGTTGGAAACGTAGACGCGCACGTCACTGCGCCGGCGGCTAAGGCAACTGAGCCGGGCCAGATGGTCGCCATTATGGGAACTTCAACTTGTCACGTGATGAACGGTGATGTGCTTCGTGAAGTGCCAGGCATGTGTGGCGTGGTCGATGGTGGAATCATTTCTGGTTTCTACGGCTACGAAGCAGGGCAGTCGGGAGTTGGCGACATCTTCGGTTGGTACGTGAACAATCAGGTCCCAGGTAACTACTTTGAAGCGGCTGCCAGCTCCGGTAAATCGGTGCACGAGTACCTAACCGATTTGGCTTCAGAACAAGCGGTTGGCGAACACGGTCTAGTGGTGCTGGATTGGCACTCAGGAAATCGTTCGGTGCTGGTTGATCACGAATTGTCGGGCTTGGTCATTGGGACCACCTTGACCACTAAGCCGCAAGACATCTACCGAGCTTTGCTTGAATCCACGGCTTTCGGCGCTAGAAAGATTGTTGAAACTTTCAACGCCTCTGGTGTTCCGGTTACCGAGTTCATAGTTGCCGGAGGATTGCTCAAGAACAAATTCTTGATGCAGCTATACAGCGATGTGCTCAAGCTGCCGATCAGCGTGATTGATTCAGATCAGGGGCCTGCGCTTGGAAGCGCAATCCACGCGGCGGTGGCTGCCGGAGCGTATCCAACTGTTGGAGCAGCAGCTGAAGCTATGGGTCGAGTGATCAAAGGTCTTTATCAGCCAAATATCGAACGTGGCAAACAGTACGACCGCCTTTATGCTGAATATGAAATTCTTCACGACTACTTTGGTCGCGGAGAAAATAATGTGATGAAGCGGCTTAAAGCGCTTCGACGTGAGGTTGCTAGTCATGACTAAATTCGCAGCAGAACGACAGCTGCTCGCTGAACTGCATCAGCAGCTCTGGGATGCCGGGCTCGTGGTTTGGAGCGGCGGAAACATTTCGCAGCGCGTGGATGGTGGCTTCCTGATTAAGCCGAGCGGCTTGCTCTACGACCAGCTGACTCCAGAAAGCATGGTCTACTGCGACCTCGACGGTAACGTAATCGAAGGTGCTCATGCGCCATCGAGCGACACCGCTGCACACGCATACGTTTACAAAAACATGCCTGAGGTTGGTGGCGTAGTCCACACCCACTCAAATTACGCGTCTGGTTTTGCCGCAGCTGAACAGCCGATTCCATGCGTGCTAACTGCGATTGCAGATGAATTTGGTGGCGATATCCCACTTGGTCCTTTTGCCATAATCGGCGACGACTCAATCGGCCGAGGCATCGTAGAAACGCTCAGCGGCCACCGCTCCAAAGCAGTGTTGATGCGTCAGCACGGTGTTTTCACAATTGGCAAGGATGCCAAGTCTGCACTAAAGGCAGCCATCATGTGTGAAGACGTTGCCAAGTCTATATTTGTGGCAAATCAGATTGGCGAACCTAAACGAATCGACCAGGCGGCCATCGATTCGCTCTTCAATCGATATCAGAATGTCTACGGCCAAAAATAAACGGTAGTTTTTTCTAATGGCAATTAGCAGAAATCCGGATTCTAAGAATCTCGGTCAAAACCGCGATGACGTGCGTCAGCACAATCTCGCGACTCTGCTACGAATGATCCACGAGTCGGGCACTATCAGCCGTTCGATGCTCACAACTTTGTCTGGGTTGAACCGATCAACCATTTCTGACCTGGTGCAAGAACTAGGGGAGCTTGGACTGGTTACCGAAGAAGAATCCAAATCGGCGTCTGGCGTTGGGCGACCAAGTTTGCAGGTGACCGCATCTAACAAGATAGTTGCCTTTGCGGTAAACCCAGACATCGATGCCGTAACCGTTGGCATGGTTGGCCTTGCCGGTGAGGTTATCCAACGCAAGCGTCAGCCACTGAGTGCTCCGGTAAAGCCAGAAAAGGCAGTACAGGTTGCCGCCAAAATCATCGAAGACTTTCGCGCCGAGCTTGCCAGTGATGTTCGCATCGCCGGTATCGGTTTAGCTATCCCCGGTCAGGTGCGCGTGGAGGACGGTGTGGTTCGTTTAGCTCCGCACCTCGGTTGGGTGGAAACCCCAATCGTTCGAATGATGAGCCAGGCGGCAAACCTTCCGGTTTATGCTGACAACGATGCATCAATCGGTTGTAACGCCGAACACATGTTTGGCAACGGCCGCGGCTTCGCCGATTTGGTTTATCTTTTTGCATCAACTGGTGGCATCGGCGGCGGAGTAATCGTTGACGGACATCAATTGCGCGGAGCCGCCGGTTACGGTGGAGAACTTGGTCACGTGCGAATCACATCAAGTACAGAAGCCGACTATTCGGGATTGCCTGGCACGCTCGAATCCGAAGTACGAAGAGACGAAATTCTGGATGCGGTCAAACTGTTCGCTGCTACCGACGAAGAGCTATTGCTCGGCCTCACTCATGTTCAAGATAGCAAAGCGATCAAAGTCATTCAGAAGCAGATCGATGCGCTGGCAATCGCCATCGCCAACTTCTTGAATATCTTCAATCCACAGATTGTGGTGCTCGGCGGATTCCTCTCTGGATTACTTGCCTTCGATTCCGGCCGACTTTTTGACGGAGTTAAACGCCACTCGCTACCCTCGGCCAACGATCGAGTCGTGATTCGAGAGGGTGGCTTAGGGGCAAACCTACTTATGATCGGTGCCGCCGAAGTGGTATTCAAGCACCTGATAAACAACCCATCTGGTTTCCACCTGCATCCAGCAAAACCCAAGAAATCAAAGGGTTAGCGGACCAAATCGGCTAATTTGTCGGCTAAAACAACAAATTCGATAACAAACTAATTACGTTACCTAAGCGTTACCGAAATAAGGCCGTTTCAATTTGCAACCATTTGTTGTTTCGGGCAACATAAACCTAAGCTCATGGAATCCCGTGAGTTTTGCCGTGCGGGGGATACCCCGCTTCGGAAACAAACCAATTGGAAAGGGATCAAATGAAGAAGTCTTCATTGCTCACCATCACCGCTCTTGCAGCGGTAGCAGTACTTGGTCTTTCAGGTTGTGCAGCTAGCACTGCTGAAGGTTCAAAGCGTGCATGTGTAATCCTTCCTGACGCAGACTCAGGTACTCGCTGGGAAGCTGGCGACCGTCCAGCTCTTGAGAAGGGTCTAACTGACGCTGGATTCGAAGCTGACATCCAGAACGCTCAGTCAGACGCTGCAAAGTATGCAACTATCGCCGACGCACAGCTAACTAAGGGTTGTGGCGTAATGGTTCTAGTTGACTACCAGGGTGCCGGTATCGCAGTTGCTGAAAAGGCAAAGGCTCAGGGTGTACCTGTAATCGCTTACGACCGTCCAATCGCTGGCGCTGACTACTACGTATCATTCGACAACGGCACCGTTGGTGCTCTACAGGGTCAGATGATCGTTGATGGTCTAGCTGCTGCTGGCAAGGACATCAAGACCGCAAGCATCATTTACTCATCTGGAGACCCAACAGACGGAAACGCAAAGATGTTCCTTGACGGAGCTCTTGGTGTTCTAAACGCTGCTGGTGCAAAGGCTGCATTCACCATGACCGGTACTTGGGATGGTGCAAAGGCTGGAACTCTATTCGAGCAGGCATTCACTGCTGTAAAGGGTAAGGTCGACGCAGTTCTAGCTCCAAACGACAACAACGCTGCTTCAATCATCGCGATCCTAGACAAGAACAAGCTAACTGTTCCTGTTTCAGGTCAGGATGCTTCTGTTGCAGGTCTTCAGAACGTACTACTAGGCAAGCAGACCGCTACCGTTTACAAGCCATTCCAGCTTGAGGTTAAGGCAGCTCTTGACGTAATCGCAGCAATCCTTGCAGGCGAGAAGTACGCAACTGACAAGACCCTAGAAGACGGAACTCCTTACGTTGCAGTTGACCCAGTATCAGTTGGTGCTGACAAGGTTAAGGACGTAGTTGCAGATGGCAACGCAACCGCAGCAGACATCTGTACTGCAGCTGTTGCTGACGCATGTGCAAAGTACGGCGTTCAGTAAAAACCACTGGCTTCTATAGAAGCTAAGAGTCTGGGGGTCGGCCTTCGGGTCGGCCCCCAGATTTCACACCACATCGCAACAACATCTCAGAAATCAGGAGTTTGCTAATGAGCAAGCCGCTAATTGAACTTTCCGGAATCAAAAAGAGTTTCGGTCCAGTAGACGTTCTAAAGGGTGTAGACCTCAAGGTTTACCCAGGACGAGTAACCGCGCTAGTAGGCGACAACGGTGCTGGAAAATCTACGCTGATCAAGGGCATCGCCGGTGTTCAGCCTTACGACGATGGCGTCGTCACATTTGAAGGTGAAGAGGTTAATCTTCACAGTCCACGTACTTCATCGGCTCTCGGCATTGAAGTGGTTTACCAGGACCTCGCTCTCTGCGAAAATCTGGACATCGTGCAGAACATGTTCCTCGGTCGCGAAGAAATGAGTCAGGGAACCCTGAACGAAGCCGACATGGAATTTGCTGCAGCTAAGGCATTGCAGAGTCTTTCAGTTCGCACTGTTAAGTCGCTACGTCAGAAGGTTTCGTCTCTTTCTGGTGGACAGCGCCAGACCGTTGCGATTTCTCGCACAGTATTGCGTGATGCAAAGTTGGTAATCCTCGATGAGCCAACCGCTGCACTCGGTGTTGCTCAGACAGAACAGGTGCTTAACCTAGTTCGCCGCTTGGCCGACAAGGGGCTTGCGGTAATCATGATTAGTCACAACCTCGCAGATGTGTTCCAGGTTGCCGACGACATCGCAGTGCTTTACCTAGGAAACATGGTGGCTCAGCTTGAAACCAAGAAGACCACCCACAACGACGTAATCGGATACATCACCGGTATTAAGAGTCAGAAAGAAGGCAAGTAATGTCTGACCAGATCACAATCAAAACCGGTCAAGAAGGATCGGCTCTCGATCAGATCAAGGCCTACGGCTCAAAGTTCCGCAGTGGAGAAATGGGAGCGGTTCCAGCAATTGCTGCGCTTATCCTGTTGCTAGCAATCTTTAACTTTGTCTCGCCTTACTTCCTAACCACCATCAACATTGCGAACCTATTCGTACAGTCTGCAACTTTGATGATGCTTTCTGCCGCCTTGGTCTTCGTCATCATGCTTGGTGAAATCGACCTTTCTGCTGGTGTAACCGCAGGTACCGGAATGGCAATCTTCGTTAAGCTCAACCAGCTCGGTTGGGCTTGGCCAATTGGCTTTGTGGTTGCTTTCGTTCTTGCGTTGATTACCGGTTGGTTTATCGGTTTCTTCGTGGCAAAGATCGGTGTCCCATCTTTCGTTATCTCGCTTGCGCTTTACCTTGCTTTCCCAGGTGTGATGTTGATCATCCTTGGTGAGGGTGGAGTGCTTCGTCTTGAGGTTCCTGAGATCATCGCGATCATGAACACCAACCTGCCGCTCTGGGGCGGCTGGGCAATGCTAGGCATCTGCCTAGTGCTTACCTTTGCTATGGGCTACTGGGATCGCAGTCGACGCCTAAAGGCTGGACTACCTGCGCGACCGCTTTCACTTTTGATTTACAAGGTCGCAGCGATCGCGGTTATAGGTGGAGGTGGCGTTTACCTACTAAGCCTTCCACGAAGCCTTAACCCAACATTTCCAGTTCAGGGTGTTCCTACTGTTATTCCAATCGCACTAGCACTTCTGTTCATCGGAACCTTCGTTTTGGATCGCACCAAGTTTGGTCGTTACATGTACGCAGTGGGTGGAAACCCTGAAGCCGCACGTCGTGCCGGTATCAAGGTTGCCAAGATTCGCATCTACGCATTCATGATCTGTTCATTCTTGGCAATGATCTCTGGTGTTTTCAACGTTTCTCGAATCGGAAACGTGGAGTCTTCTGCTGGCCGCGCCATCGTCCTTTCTGGTGTGGCAGCAGCAGTTGTTGGTGGAGTTAGTTTGTTCGGTGGTCGTGGCCGTTTGGTTCACGCAGCTATCGGTGCATTCGTGATTTCGATCATCGACAATGGCCTAGGTCTAATCGGTATCCCGGCTGGTGTTTCATTCATCGTTACCGGAGCTGTTTTGACTGTGGCTGCAACCGTTGACGCGCTTTCTCGTAAGCGCAGCGGTGGCTCGTTAACTCGAACCTAAAACAAGTAAAAAGATGCACCCTCTCTCGAAAGTGAGAATTTCATGAAGTTCACCAATGGATTCTGGCTACTGAGAGAGGGTGTTTCTCTTTCTAAGGCTGTTCAACTTCAAAAAGCCGAGCACGACAATCAAAAACTTGATTTGCTTTACGCAACTAAAAAGATTGAACACCGCGGACACACATTAAACATCGGAACTGTCGGTGTAGAAGTTGATTCTCCGCTTCACGATGTGATTCGTCTGAAAGTCACGCACTTAAAAGGCGGAAAAACGCCACTTCGATTTGCTCTCAATGAGAACAAGCCATCGGTTCAAATCTCTGAAACTTCCTTTACCTCGGGCAACCTAACAGCCAAGTTCTCAAACGACTTTGGTATCGAGTGGTTTGGGCATGGCAACAAGCTTGCAACTCAAGACGACAAAGGCCTGTTCTATGCAAAGGCCCCAGAGGGCAACTTCATCGCAGCTCAGATGCCAATTGGGGTAGGGGAGCAGATTTACGGCCTTGGCGAGCGATTCACCGCTTTCGTGAAGAACGGGCAGAGCCTCGATATCTGGAATGAAGACCCAGGCACCAATACTGACCAGGCTTACAAAAACATCCCGTTTTACATCAGCAACCGAGGTTACGGCGTTTTCGTGAATCACACCGGCAGAGTCTCATTTGAGGTCGGTAGCGAGACCGTCAACAAGGTTCAGTTCTCGGTGTCCGGAGAAGAGCTCGAATACTTGGTGATTTACGGACCAACTCCAAAAGAAATCCTCACCAAGTACACAGCCCTAACTGGACGTGCACCTCTTCTCCCTGAATGGTCATTCGGACTGTGGCTAAGCACATCATTCGTCACCAACTATGACGAAAAAACTGTCAGTGCCTTCATCCAGGAGATGAAAGATCGCGACATTCCACTTAGTGTTTTTCACTTTGACTGTTTCTGGATGCGCGAATATCAGTGGTGCGATTTTGAGTGGGATCCGAGAGTGTTCCCAGATCCAAAAGGCATGCTCGCTCGCCTGAAGCAAGATGGTTTGAAAATAAGTTTGTGGATTAATCCATACATTGGCCAAGCATCACCACTATTTGATGAAGCTAAGAAACACGGCTATCTCCTCAAGCGTGCCGATGGAACCGTTTGGCAGTGGGACCTTTGGCAAGCCGGAAACGCGATCGTAGATTTCACCAATCCGGCAGCAAGCGAGTGGTTTAAGTCGAAGCTTCGCCCGCTTCTTGAGATGGGTGTCGACTGTTTCAAGACCGATTTTGGCGAAAGAATTCCTACCGATGTCGTCTATCACGATGGCAGCGACCCAGAGCAGATGCACAATCTATACACCCTGCTGTATAACCAAACCGTTTGGGATGTGCTCAAGGAATTCAAGAACGAAGACGCAATCGTTTTCGCACGCAGTGCAACCGTCGGCGGACAGTCGATGCCGGTTCACTGGGGTGGCGACAACAGCAGCAAATTCGAATCAATGGCAGAGTCACTTCGCGGTGGACTAAGCCTCGGCCTCAGCGGCTTCGGGTACTGGAGTCACGACATCGGTGGCTTCGAAGGTAACCCTGATCCTGCAGTCTTTAAGCGTTGGGTTGCCTTCGGCTTGCTTAGCTCGCACTCACGTCTGCACGGTAATGAATCTGTCCGCGTGCCTTGGGCATTCGATGAAGAGGCCGTTGATGTGACTCGCAAGTTTGCCAAGCTCAAGCAGGCAATAATG
>JBFYJA010000068.1:0-5206 GCA_041311675.1 Micrococcales bacterium
AGATTGCCTCAGCCATTCGAGCTGAGATGGACGCCAAAGCCAGCATTGTTAGCCGCGACCGTATTCTCGCGCCAAATACTTTTGTAGTTCGACTCTCTGCAGCCGATTTTGCGCGGATGCGTGCACTTGGGTCGAATTTAGTCTCGGAGCTCACCGACCTGACCCAGAAGCATGCGCAGAAGCAGGGATTCCAATTTGGGGCGGCTCTCGATATCAAGTTGATTGAAGACGGAAGTTTGCCACTCGGCCAAGTTTCGGTGACCTCGACCACCGAGGAAATCGAAGTCACCTGGGCACCGGCACTTGATGTCGCTGGGCGTCGCTACCTGCTAACTGGCGCACGTACTTCTATCGGGCGCGATGCAGCTGCTGACATTCAGATCGACGATTCTGGATTATCACGCAAGCACTTTGAAATTTTGTGGGATGGTTCGAAGGCCGGAGTTCGCGACCTCGACTCGACCAACGGAACCAAACTAAACGGTCAATCAATTTCGGAAAGTCCACTTCAGAACGATTCAGTTATTACGGCTGGACGAAGTGAATTTGTTTTTCGCGTGGTAGCAAACAAGGTGAGTAATGAGTGAGTTAGCGCTTTTCATTGTTCGCATTGCATTTCTTGTAGTTCTCTGGACATTTATCTTCACGATTATTTCTGTAATTCGTGCTGACCTGTTTGGACAAAAAGTTGTTTCTCGAGTTGCCGAGGCAAATGCACCTCAGCGAGTTTCGCAACCGGTTATTCCATCTGCGCCATCAAATTCATTGACGGAAGCTTTGATGAGCGAACCGACTGGAAGTAGCGCAACAAAAGTTGTAGTTACCGATGGGCCACGCAAGGGAACCGAAGTTCGATTGGTTGGTCGCGAGTTGACTATCGGTCGTGCAGAAAATAGCGACCTAGTTATCGATGACGAATACGCATCTACTCAGCACGCGAAATTAGTTTTGATTAATAATGACTGGTTGATTCAGGATTTGAATTCGACCAACGGAACTTACATCGGAGAAAACCGCATTGGCACTCCGGCCGTGGTGAAAGTTGGTCAGTCGATTCGAATTGGTAAAACCATTTTTGAATTGCGAGCGTAACCTGCAATGACGGTACAAGCCTTTGCGGCCAGCAATATCGGCAAGGTTCGTAAGAGCAACCAGGATTCCGGCTACGCAGGTTACAACTTCTTCTTTGTAGCCGACGGCATGGGTGGTCACGCGGGTGGAGACATCGCCTCGGCAATGGTTTCGCAGGCTGTGGCTGGCGTAGACCAGCACTATGAGTCCCCGAAACAAGCCATCAATGTAATTGATTCGGCGTTGGTTGCCGCCAACGAAAAATTGAGCAAGACCGTTGCAGATCACCAAGAGCTTCGCGGCATGGGCACTACATTTTCTGGTCTCATGGTTGTCGACAACCAAATCGCACTTTCGCACATTGGTGACTCGCGAATTTATCGAGTAACCGAAGGCAAACTAAAACAGGTTTCCAAAGATCACACCTTCGTTCAACGCTTAGTTGACACAGGTCGTATCACCGAGGAAGAAGCACTCGTGCATCCACGTCGAAATGTTTTGATGCGCGTTCTTGGCGACGTGGAAATCGACCTAGAAATCGATTCCGAAATCCATGACGCAGTTCCTGGTGACCGTTGGTTGCTTTGCAGCGATGGTCTCTCCGGTGTTGTTCCTGAAGAAGTAATTTCTCAAATTGTCTTAAACAAGACAGTCGATGTTGAAGAAGCTGCTGAGCTTTTGGTTTATGAAGCCCTTGAACACGGAGCTCCTGACAACGTCACCGTTGTAATTGTGGACATTCTTTCACCGAATGTTCAGTTAGCTTCAGCACCAACACCAGTATTTGTTGGTTCGGCAGAAAACGATGTGGTCATTGCAGAGCACAAGGGTCGTCGCATGGTTGAGATTTTCAACCCTCGCATTATTCGAGATCTACTTACTCGTCAGCCAGCCGATGCAGAGTTCGCCGTTGAGTCTGAAGAACTTCTCGAAAAGATACTCAACGAAACTCGTGCCAAGGTTCGCTGGCGCAAAATTCGTAGCGCAACGCTTGTTCTGATTTTGATTGCATTTGTTGTAATTCTCTTGAACTCGCTATACAACTACACCCAAACCCGTTTCTACATCGGCGAGCAAGATGGTTACGTCGCAATTTTCAAGGGCATCCGCGAAGCATTCGGTCCTTTACATTTCAGTACTTTGTACGAAAGAACTTCAACATTGATTTCGGAACTAAATCCATATCAAAAAGAACTTGTTGAACGCACCATCAGTGGTGATTCGATCATGGACATCCTGAACAAGTTGCAAACACTTCTCAAATTGGGTGGTGAGTAATTGAGCACTCAAACCGCCGCCATAGACATCTCCAAGATCGTTCGTGTAGTCCCTCGCAATCGAAACATCGAGTTGATGCTCCTGCTATTTGCAATGGGTATCAATGCCTTTGAACTCGCTCAAATCCAGCTTTCAACCATCGAAATTTTGAGCTGGGACTTACTCACCTACTGGGCTCCGCTTGCCATAGCCAGCTTGTTACTGCACCTGCTGCTCCGATTCAAAGCAAGGGACGCGGACTCACTGATTTTGCCGGCAGCCATGCTGCTAAACGGTCTAGGTATCGCCGAAATCTATCGACTCGACCTTGCTGCCATTGCCAGTGGCGGCACTGAACTGTTCGGTGTGAAGCAGGTGATTTGGACGGTAGTGGCGATTTTGGCCGCTGGTCTGGTGGTTTGGTTCATCCCTAGCCACCTGTTCCTGCGCCGCTATGTCTACATCTCCATGGTGATTGGTCTAACCCTGCTTATCTCCCCGATGCTGCCGATTATTGGAAAAACCATCAACGGTGCTCACCTTTGGCTTTCAATCGGTGGCTTGACCTTCCAGCCGGGAGAGTTGGCCAAGATTGCCCTGACCGTCTTTTTTGCCGGTTATCTAGTGACCCGCCGCGATTCCCTGGCTCTAGTTGGTCCTAAGTTCCTCGGCCTGCAGTTGCCTCGTGCCCGCGAATTGGGTCCGATCCTGGCTATCTGGGCTGTAAGCCTGTTGGTTTTGGTTGGCGAACGCGACCTCGGTACCTCGCTGTTGTATTTCGGATTATTCCTGGTGATGATTTACGTGGCAACCGGTAGAGCAATTTACGTAGTTGTCGGTCTCGGCATGTTTTTCACTTCTGCATTTCTTGCATCACGTTTGATGGATTACGTATCCGGCCGATTCAATGCTTGGTTAAATCCATTCGATTCGATGCACTATGACGCAGTTGGTGGCAGCTACCAGTTGGTGCAGGGAATTTTTGGAATGGCTCATGGCAGCGTGATCGGCACCGGACTTGGTGGCGGCGTTCCACAACTCGTTCCACTTGCTGAGAGCGACTTCATCATTGCGTCACTCGGCGAAGAACTAGGTCTCGCCGGAATTTTTGCAATTCTTGCAATTTACCTTTTGATTGTTGCGCGCGGAGCTCGCATTGCTTTTAATCACAACGATGACTTCAGCAAGCTGCTTGCAATTGGTTTAAGTTTTGTAATTGCATTGCAAACGTTCATCGTTATTGGTGGTGTTACTCGCGTAGTTCCTCTTACCGGTTTGACTACTCCGTTACTCGCAGCAGGTGGTTCTTCACTTCTGGCTAACTGGATTATCATCGGTTTACTGCTTCGCATCTCAGACAGCGCAAAAGCTGGAGGTGCACGATGAATCGCGAACTAAAACGAGTAGTTGCTGTAATCATCGCGATGTTTGCTGCACTTTTAATTTCATCTTCGACGATTCAAGTTTTGAGCGCCGATTCACTTGCGCAAGATCCGCGCAATGTGCGATCGGTTTACGACTCATACAAAACTCAGCGCGGCGCAATTTTGGTTGATGGCGAGCCGATCGCCTACTCGAAAAATTCTGACGACAATTTCCATTACACCCGCGTTTACTCGAGCTCGATGTACTCGGCAATCACCGGATTCTTTAGTTTTTACCAGGGAGCCACCGGCCTTGAGTCTGCGATGAACAGCTACCTAACCGGCAAGAACTCAACCCAGTTCTTTGAGCAGATAAACGCCCTGCTCAGCGGTAACCCACTTACCGGAGCGGCAGTCGAGCTGACCATTGATCCAGTGGTGCAGAAAGCTGCCTGGGATGCCATGGGCAACCTCAAGGGGGCCGTGGTTGCCATCGAGCCAGCTACAGGCAACATCTTGGCGATGGTTTCTAAGCCTGGCTTCGATGCCAACCAGCTTGCTGTGCACAACGGCACCAGCTCGGGCGAGAGCTACGCAAACCTCTTGAGTGACAAAAACTCACCGCTGGTAAATAAGGCAATTAGCGGAACGCTTTACGCACCAGGTTCTGTCTTCAAGATTTTGGTTGCTTCCGCTGCATTTGAATCTGGACAGTACACACCTGAATCAACATTGCCGAACCCAGTTAATTTCAAACTGCCTGGCACCAACACTTACATTCAAAACTCCGGTGAAGGTAAGTGCGGAGGTAAGAGCACAGTCACCATCGCAGACGCATTGAAGCTGTCTTGCAATATTCCATTCGCGCAACTTGGAATTGCACTCGGCCAAGATGCAATCCGAGCTCAAGCTGAAAAGTTTGGTTTTGGAAAAGCAATCGAGACTCCACTGCGTTCTACGGCGAGTACATATCCGGCAAACATGGATGATGCGCAATTGGGACTCTCATCATTTGGACAGTTTGATGATCGCGTAACTCCTTTGCAGATTGCAATGATTTCAGCCGCAATTGCAAACGGTGGAAAGTTAATGAAACCGAATCTGATTGAGAATGTTCAGTCGGCAAACTTGTCATCATTGTTCGCTCCATCGCCGTCAGAATTTTCAACTCCTGTTTCAACTTCAACGGCAGACAAAGTTAAAAAAATGATGATCGCTGCAGTTGCCAGTGGAGTTAGTTCCAACGGAGCAATCAAAGGCGTTTCAGTAGCCGGTAAAACCGGAACAGCACAAAACGGAAAAGGCGAGCCATACACACTTTGGTTCACCGGATTTGCTCCGGCAAATAATCCAAAAGTTGCAATTGCAGTTGTTATCGAAGATGGGGGAGGAATGGGGCAAGGCGGCCGTGGAAACACTCTCGCGGCTCCGGTAGCTTCAAAGGTTATGCAGGCGGTGTTGCGCAAATGAAACCAGAGGTAGGGCAGCTTTACGGCGGCCGATACAAGTTGATC
>JBFYJA010000069.1:0-5167 GCA_041311675.1 Micrococcales bacterium
CAGCAGTTGCCGCAGCCAAAGACCCGAAAAATCACCGCTACACCCCTGCGGTTGGTCTGCCAGATCTTCGCGAGGCCATCGCCGCCAAGACCAAGCAGGACTCAGGCACCGAGATTTCAGCCGCCCAGGTAGTAGTCACCAATGGTGGCAAGCAGGCGGTTTACCAGGCGTTTGCCACGATTGTCGACCCGGGCGACGAGGTTTTGATGCCTACCCCGTTCTGGACCACCTACCCTGAGGCCATTCGCCTAGCTGGAGGTGTGCCAATCGAGGTTTTCGCTGGCGCCGACCAGAACTACCTGGTCACCGTGGAGCAGCTCGAAGCCGCTCGCACTCCGAAATCAAAGGTTTTGCTGTTTGTCAGCCCATCAAACCCAACCGGTTCGGTCTATTCACGCGAGCAGACTGAGGCGATTGGCCGCTGGGCCTGGGAAAACGGCCTCTGGGTTATCACCGACGAGATCTACCAGAACCTCACATATGACGGACTAAAGGCCACCTCTATTACCGAGGCCGTGCCAGAGCTGATCGACCGCACCATCCTGGTGAACGGTGTTGCCAAGTCATACGCCATGACCGGATGGCGCTTGGGGTGGATGGCCGGGCCACTGGATGCCATGAAGGCTGCCGGCAACCTACAGTCACACCTTTCTTCTAACGTTTCGAACATTTCACAGCGTGCCGCGCTCGCTGCATTAACCGGACCGCAGGATGAAGTGCTCGCCATGCGCGATGCCTTCGACCGTCGTCGCAAGATTGCCGTCGCCGAGCTCAACAAGATTCCTGGGTGGGTTGCTCCAACTCCGCAGGGTGCGTTCTACGTTTACTCTGACGTTCGCGGACTACTGGGACGCGAATGGGGCGGTAAGGCGATTCACACTTCACTAGAACTTTGCGATTACATTCTCGACGAAGCAGAAGTTGCTCTTGTGCCTGGTGAAGCGTTTGGACCTTCGGGTTACGTACGTTTGTCATACGCACTTGGCGATGCACAACTGGTTGAGGGTATTCAGCGACTACAGAAACTCTTTAGCTAAACAATTACTGGCTCAGGAGCCAAGTTAATTCCAAAAGTTGCAGCAACGCGTTCTTGAATTAAACGCGCGAGTTCCAAAACTTCTTTTGCTGTCGCTCCGCCGCGATTGGTAATCGCAAGTGCGTGCTTAGTTGATACTCCGGCTTTCGATGCTCCGAGTCGCAATCCTTTTTGAATTCCGCTGTGTTCGATTAACCAAGCTGCCGAAAGTTTTACGCGATCGCCATCTTCGTCAATATCCCAGCGCGGTGCGTCTTCCGGAAGTGTGCGAGCAAAACTTGCACTCACGATTGGGTTGGTGAAAAAGCTTCCGCAACTGTGAGTATCGAAATCACCTTCGTTGAGCAGCATGCCTTTTGCTGCGCGCTGCTCCAAAACTTCAATGCGACGACTCTTCATCAATGCAGTCGAACCGGCAGGCAAATCGGCGAGCAATTGGAATTCCACCCAGAGCACGATGCCGCTTTTGCCGCGCTTCAAAATACTGTCGCGGTAACCAAATTGCATGTCCGCTTTTTCTAGAGTTTCGACCTCGCCAGTCTCGTAATCCAGGAATTCACAACGCACAAAAGAGTCTGCCAACTCTTGCTCGTAGGCCCCGATGTTCTGCACTGGCGCGGCACCTACTGTGCCCGGGATACCGCTTAGCGACTCGACTCCAGCCAGTCCGTGGTTCACGGCATAGGCCACAAAGTCGTCCCAGTTTTCGCCAGCTTGCACTCGAAGGTGTCCCTGAGCCACGCGCTCGATTCCGGTGGATTCCACTTTGATGACGTGCAGATTTGCCGGATCGTCGTTGATGACGACGTTGCTGCCGCCACCGAGCACCAACCAGTCTTCGCCGGTCGACCAAACATCGTGTGCCGCTGCAATTAATTCATCGCGGGTGCGTGCAACGCGCAACTCGGCTGGCTCTCCGCCAACTCGAATAGTGGTGAACTCGCTGAGGTGCTTCATTAGATGCGAACGCGCGCCTGAGCTTTTCCGAGCACTGCAGATTCGTTAAACACGGTTGAGATATCTACGCGAACAATATTGTTCTCGGCGTCGATCTCACCGATTTTTCCGCTGATGGTGAGCACTGCGCCGTCTACCGGATCAACAACAACTGGCTTAGTAAAACGCACTCCATAGTCAACGATTCGTCCAGGATCACCAACCCAATCGACTACTACCTGAATGGCAGCGCCCATGGTTAACATTCCGTGAGCAAGAACTCCCGGTAGTCCAACCGATGCTGCGATGTCATCGCGGTAGTGAATTGGATTAAAGTCGCCAGATGCTCCCGCGTATCGCACGAGTGAATCGCGAGTCAAAAGAATTTCAACCGAACCGATGCTCTGGCCAACTTCTAACCCTGCAATGTTAATGTGTGTCATTACTCATCACCTCGAACCACGAGTGTCGAAATTGCAGTGCAGACCAGATCTTTTTTGATGTCATAAATTTTGGTTTCGAAAGTCACCATTGAGTGAGCACCGAGAGTCTTCACCGAAGAGACAGTTAGCTGACTGGTGAGTTCATCTCCGGCCACAATAGGGCGAGCGTGAATAAAGCGCTGATCGCCGTGCACCACTCGGCTGAAGTCGATGTCGGCTTCCTTGTCGGCAAGCACCGTAGCCAGGCTGCGCTCCTGAATCACCACGGCAAAAGTTGGTGCCGCGATCACGTCGTCATAGCCGGCTGCCTGAGCGGCAAAGACGTCCAAGTTGTTTGGATTGGTTGATTTGACTGCGTGAGCAAATTCGCGGATTTTTTCGCGGCCGACTAGATACGGGTCGGTTGCCGGGTATGTTTTACCTTCAACTGCTGGATTGACCATACGGTCAAGAGTAGTAGCGAGGGCGGGACTCGAACCCGCGACCCCACGATTATGAGTCGTGTGCTCTAACCACCTGAGCTACCCCGCCGGGCATATATTGAAACAGAGCCCCGAGCGAGGATTGAACTCGCGACCCCTTCCTTACCATGGAAGTGCTCTACCACTGAGCTATCAGGGCGTTGGCCAAAAGGCAACTTCACTAGATTACTAGGTTTAGTAAGCCTCTGGCAACCGAGCCAATAGCATTTATCCATGCCTGCGACCAATATTCACCACGATGCCAAGTACGGCAGTGACTGGTGGCGCTCAGCCGTCATCTATCAGATCTACCCTCGCTCATTCGCTGACTCAAACGGCGATGGCATGGGCGACCTCGCCGGCATCACCGCTCGCCTAGGTTCGCTCGCATCACTCGGTATCGATGCAATTTGGCTGTCACCTTTTATGCGTTCTCCTCAGAAGGATGCCGGCTACGACGTCAGTGACTATAAAGATGTAGATCCGCTTTTCGGTGACCTTGCCGACTTCGATGCAATGACAGCTCGAGCACACGAACTCGGGATTCGAGTATTGGTTGATCTCGTACCAAACCACACCAGCGACAAACACGCGTGGTTCCAGGCTGCACTCAATTCAGCACCTGGATCAGCAGAGCGTGACTTCTATCACTTCGTCACCAGCGATGGGGTGCCAAACAACTGGCAGTCAATGTTTGGTGGACCAGCATGGACGCAAGTTACTGATGGCCAGTGGTACCTGCACTTATTCGATTCTTCGCAGCCAGATTTGAATTGGGACAATCCAATAGTTCAAGAAGCATTCGAAGACATTCTTCGTTTTTGGTTAGACCGCGGAGTTGACGGATTCCGTGTTGACCAGCCACACGCAATGGGTAAGGCAAAAGGATTGCCTGATCACCCGGATGTTGAACGGGCTGGTGCTGGTTTTATCGAAGGCGAACCTTCGCCACCGATGTGGTTCCAAGAATCGGTCCACCCGATCTTCCGTAAGTGGCGCAAAATTCTCGATAGCTATCCAGGTGATCGCGCAATGTGCGGCGAGGCTTATGTTCTTCCACTATCGTTCATGGCACTTTGGGTTCGGCCGGATGAGTTTAACCAGACTTTCAACTTCCGCTTCCTAGACAGCGAATGGAAGCCAGAGATTCTGAAGGCTTCGATCAACGAATCTTTCGAAGCATTTGACGCAGTTGGCGCTCCATCCACCTGGGTGCTCAGCAACCACGACATCATTCGTCACGCCACTCGCATGGGCGGACTTACCGGACGCCCAACCGCATCAAACGGTATCGGCCCGAACGATCCCCAACCGGATCGCGAACTTGGCCTACGTCGCGCCCGAGGTGCCACGCTCTTTACCCTTGCCTTACCTGGCTCGATGTACCTTTACCAGGGTGAAGAACTAGGTCTGCCAGAGCACACCACGCTCGCTCCTGAGTACCGCCAAGATCCAACTTTCTACCGCACTAGTGGCGAACGAGTAGGTCGTGACGGTTGTCGTGTGCCACTGCCTTGGGAAGCCGGTGTTGGTGCTGCCAACGGTTTCAATATGACTGGCAAGAGTTGGTTACCGCAGCCGGAAATCTACGAAGACTACGCACGCGATCGCCAAGAAGGTGTTGCCGGTTCAACCCTCGAACTTTACAAACACGCTCTAAAGTTGCGCAAAGAATTCAAACTCGGCGAAGGTTCATTCGATTGGGTGCCAGAACTAGTCTCCGAACACACACTCGGATTCCGCAACGGAAATATTCTTGTAGTTCACAACTTTGGTCACACACCAATTGAATTACCCGTCGGTGAAATTGTTGCATCGAGTCTGGAAGGAATGACGCAAGGTCATCCACTTGCAGCAGATCAAACCGTTTGGTTACTCGTTAGCTAAAGCGAGCGTTAACTTAGCTCGGCTGGCAATTCGCCACTCAATCAAGAACGTGGTAAGGGAAAGTCCAATAGCGAGGCTGGTAGTCACAATAAAGAATGGCCTTTCGGTTAGCACCGAGTAGACCATCCAAAGCGTGGCTCCTGTTAAGGCGATAAATAGCGAGCCAAGTGAAATCGCTGTAGCTTGCTTACGCTTACGATTTTTCCAGCTGACCAGCAGCTGAGGTAGGCGAGAAAAAGTCAGAATCACTAGCAGTGCTTGTATCAAGACTTCTGGCGCATTCAAAACGAACGCGACGGTAACCACAGATATTCCAGCCATCAATGCATAACTCGAAATCTTGTTGCCTCTGATCGCAACAATGACAAACGCACCAACGATGTAGGTGAGCAGGTTGCTGACGA
>JBFYJA010000008.1:0-14200 GCA_041311675.1 Micrococcales bacterium
GCATTCCGCGCGAACTTATGAAGTATGTGGTCTACAAGGGTTCGATCACACTCGACGGTGTCTCACTCACCGTAAACGAGTTGGGCGACGACTATGTCGGACTAAGTCTGATTCCAGAAACTTTGGCGGTAACCACTCTTGGCTCAAAGGCTGTGGGTGACAAAGTCAACGTTGAAGCCGACGTAATGGCGAAACACATCGAGCGTTTGCTCGAGGCAAGGGGCATGTAATGGAACTTTCGACAATTGAGCAGGCGTTAGAAGCGCTGCGTGCCGGCAAGCCGGTGTTGGTTGCCGATGCCGACGACCGCGAGAACGAGGGCGATGCCATCATCTCTGCCGAACTAGCCTCACCGGAGTGGATTGCCTGGATGGTTCGTCACACCACCGGCTTCCTATGCGTGCCAATGGAAGAGTCTCGCGCTAACGCACTAGAACTGCCGTTGATGACCGTTCACAACCGCGACCCACACAGCACCAAGTACACCATCACAGTGGATGCCACCAACCGCATCTCAACCGGTGTCAGCGCCGCAGATCGCGCCAACACCGCCCACGTGCTTGCCGACCCGAATTCAGGCCCTTCCGACCTGATTCGCCCCGGCCACATGCTGCCACTTCGTGCCGACGCGGGTGGTGTGCGAGTTCGCCCTGGCCACACCGAAGCCACGGTCGACCTGCTCAAACTAGCCGGAATGAACCCGGTTGGCGTGATTGGAGAAATGGTTCGAGAAGACGGAGAAATGATGCGTCTTCCGGAACTAATTCAGACTGGTTTAAGGTTTGACCTTCCTGTGATAACTATCGAGCAGCTCGTGGAGCACCTTGACACAGACCCAATCCCGGTCGAAGCAAACCCAGACAACCGAATCCGCTTCGAAGCCGAAGCCAACGTTCCAACTTCTCACGGACCTATGCGACTGCGCGGTTACTACGACGTGAAGACCACAGCAGATCACGTGGCCCTGGTATCCGGTAACCCGACCGGCGAAAACGTACTCGTTCGTATGCACAGCGAATGCATCACCGGTGAGGCCTTTGGCTCACTCAAGTGTGAGTGTGGTCCGCAGCTCGACTTTGCACTCGATCAAATTGCTAACGACCCAAACGGCGGCGTAGTGATTTACCTACGTGGACAAGAAGGTCGCGGTATTGGTTTGCTAAACAAGCTAAAGGCATACTCATTGCAGGAAAAAGGCTACGACACAGTCGATGCCAACCTCGCGCTTGGCCTTCCAAGTGAAAACCGTGAGTATGGCGCAGCCGTTGCGATCTTGCACGACCTGGGAGTGAAGAGCGTTCGCCTGATGACCAACAACCCCGCTAAGAGCGACTTCCTAGTTAAGGCTGGCATTCAGGTCAACGAATACGTTCCAGTAATCGTTGGTCTTGCCGCAGAAAATGAAAACTACCTAACCACCAAACGTGACCGCATGGGTCACATGATTCCAAAGGCATAATCTTGGCAGGAAACGCACCAAAGCTAGAAATCGATGCAACCGGATTACAGATAGCAGTTCTAGTAACCAGTTGGCACAGCAACATCACCGACGGACTACTTGCCGGTGCCGAGCGTGCACTAAAAGAAGCAGGCAACGACACCTACGAAATCTGGCGTGTACCTGGCGCATTCGAACTTCCACTTGCTGCGGCATACGCAATCGATCAGGGCGCCGATGTTGTCATCGCTCTGGGTTGCGTAATTGAGGGCGACACCCCTCACTTCGAATACGTTTGTCGTGCGGCCACCGATGGCCTCAACCGCGTGCAGCTAGACACCGGTATTCCAGTGGGATTCGGACTGCTCACCGTAAACAATGAGAAGCAGGCGCTGGACCGCGCTGGCTTACCAAAGTCAAAAGAAGACAAGGGACGCGAAGCCGTTGAGGCTGCCATCACCATGGCTAGACTCAAATAATGGAACTAATTATTCGAATTCTGCTAGTACTTCACCTACTAGGTTTCGCTTCAATCATGGCTGGTGTATTGAGCCAGACCAAGGCATTCAAGACTGGCGCAAAGGTTTTGCCAAGCATTCTGCACGGCTCATGGCTAGCTCTTGGAGCGGGCCTAATCATGACCGGTTTGCTTCCAGCAAACGGCGAGCATGTGAACCCGATTTCAATCAGTGTGAAGAGCGCAGTTATTACTGCAATCTTCTTTATCGCTTACACCTACAACAAAAAGGAAGTTCCACCAAAGTGGGTAGTACCTACAATTGGTGCACTAACCGTTTTGAACCTTGTCGTTGCAGTACTGCTTGGCATGACTGTAGACGCATAAACAACTTAAATAAAAAGAACCCCGCTCATCGGCGGGGTTCTTTTTATTTAGCCTCGGTAATTGAAACTGGCTGCGCCAGAATCACCACTTGGGTTAGTAGTAATTACGCGATAGGTATAAATCGCGGTTGTAGTTGGAGTTGTCAGCAGCACAGAGTTGTTTGCTGCGCCAACGCCAGCTGCAATCTGACTCCACACTCCGTTGCGGTAAACCTCGATGCGGTAGTTGTAACTTGCGTATCCTCCAAGATCGCTAGGAGCTTTGAAGGTAAGGGTGAATTTGCCAGCACCAGATGTTAGTGCGCTCAACAAAATCACATTGCTGGTTGAAGTCTGCGGGCTGGTGTAGCTCACTGGCGCAGACACAGGGCTTAGGCCAGCAGCATTGCGAGCAGTTACTCGCCAGCTATAGCTAAGTGCCTTCGCCGGTGCAGGAACACTAACCGAGGTCGCAGAACTGTAGCCAAGAATTGACCAAGTTGCACCAGCATTGTTGCTGACCTCAACGATGTACTGAGATACGTTTGCGCCACCAAGACTGGTCGGTACACTCCAAGACAACTGAACTCGGCCTGTAGTGCCAGCCACGGCAGCCAATCCTGCAGGTGCGCTAGTTACCTGATATGGGGTCATCGCTGAAAGCACGCTGCTCGCAACTGAGGAACCAATCGAGTTCAGAGCACTCACGCGAACGTAAACGCGAACACCCGGTGCTCCCGCAGGGATTGACGCGGTGGTAGCTGTGGTCGCCGGAAGAGCAGTCCAAGTGCTGTTGTTGGTCGAAGTCTCAACTACATAACCGGAGATAGGTGATCCGCCGTTGTCAGTAGGTGCCGCCCAAGCAAGGTTGATGGTCGTATTGGCAACCAACGTGAATGCAGTCAATCTCGGTGCAGAAGGTGCGGTTTGCGCCGCTGCGACAGTTACTGAGTTTGAAATTTCACTGGCACCGAATGCTGTGTTTGCGAATACTCGGTATGACCATGTGGTCCCCTTTAGCGGTCGCGAAACATTTGCGCTCACCACTGAACCAGCTACGTACGCCATGGCAACCCAAGTGGTTCCGCCATCGCGAGATACCTGAATGCCGTACTGGCTAACTGCTGATCCACCGAGTGAGCTCGGTGCCTGCCAAGCCAAGTTCACGACACTGCCGTTATCAGTGGCAACTAGGTTTTGTGGTGCACTCGCCTTCAGGTAAGGAGTGAAGATACTAGCAACCGCAGAATAAGCAGAAGTTCCAGACTCGTTGCTTGCCTTTACTCGGAAGTAAACGCGAACACCCGGTAACGCACGAGCAAGTGTCACGTTGGTTGCGGTTACTGTAACTCCATCGACTGCGGTCCAGGTGACGTTATCGGTTGAGGTTTCAACTGTGACTGCAGTGATTACCGAACCGCCGTTGTCAGCCGATAGCGCCCAGGTGTAAACCATAGAGCCGTTAGCAGCGAACACCAGTGAACGTGTGGCTGGTACTCCAGGAACTGTCTTGGCTGCAGCAATTGTCACTGTGCTGCTAGGCAAGCTGTAACCAAAGCCGGTGTAAGCAACGACTCGATACATCCAAGAAGTACCCTTGGTAGGCCTTGCAACGTTGTAACTTGTGGTGTTTCCCAGCAGTCCAACTAGGTTGCTCCAAGTTGTACCGTTGTCACGGCTGATCTGCACGTAGTAGTTGCTGACGGTTGAACCACCAAGATCGGCCGGTGCTAACCAACTGGTTGCAACGGTTGAACCATTGTCAACCGCGGCAAAGTTTTGCGGGGCGGTAGCCTGCACAAATGGTGTGCGCCAAGTTGCACCAAGAAGCGGTGACGAACCGATTGCATTGATTGCAGTTACGCGGACGGTAACGAGTACCCCAGGTAGGTCGCGATCAATTTGGAAACTCAGAACATTACCCTCGGTCAAGGTAGACCAAGAACCATCAGCAAGCTGACGCTCGAGTCTGTATGCAGTGATTGGCGAACCGCCAAGATCAAGCGGAGTTCCCCAACTAATTTGGAGCTTGCCAGGCACAGGATAACTAAACGCGATACTGCGCACTGCACTAGGTGCAGTGGCAAGAGTCACATCTGAAACACTGTTTGACTTGTCACCGAAACCAGTTACGTTTCTTGCAGCCACCGAGTACAGATACTTAACACCCTTAGGAGGAAGCGAAACGGTGTACGTGTTCGAAATCAAGATGCTAGAAAGTGCGTTCCAGGTAAGTCCGTTGTCGGCACTGCGGTAGACCGCATAGAAAGTAATTGCAGATCCACCATTGTCTGCTGGTGTTACCCAGGTTAGAACGCTGTTCGATGTGCCTCGAGTTAGCGTCAGTGCTGTTGGAGCTGCTGGCACACTTGGTGCAGTAGTCACAGTTACGTTGCTATACGCACCAACACCTAAGGCATTGATCGCAGCCACTCGATAGGTCTCGCTGGTTGCTCGAGCAGGAGCAGGAATTGAGTAGGTGGCAACCAAACCCAAAGTAGCGAGCACTGTCCAGGTGCCGTCGGCGTTCGCCTTCTCCACCTGGTATCCGGTTACAGCGCTGCCGCCGTCATCGGTAGGGTAAGTCCAGGCCAGGTCATAGCCGGCAACGGTCTTGACAGCTTTTGCGGCAGGTGCACCAGGCTTGGTAGCCGTAGTGGTGAAAAGGTACTGGGCAGATGCTGGGCTGGCAGCGGCACCCGATAGCGCAACCACGGAGACGTAATAACTTGTTGAGCGCTTAAGTCCAGTGAGGTTCACGCTGTTAGTTGCCGAGTTGAATACGGCAATCACTTGACCCCAGTTTGAAGTTTGACGTGAAATCAAATTGATGTTGTAAGTAATTGGAATTGCCGCATCGATTTGAGGAACCGCACGCCAAGAAACTGTTGCAGTTGTTCCCGTGATATTCGAGAAGGTTAGGGCTGTCGGAATAATTGGAGTTGCAGTAGTGGTAGAAACAGTGAGTACATTTGAGTATTCACTCGTACCGACAGCACTGTACGCCCTAACTCGGAAACTGTAACTTGTGACTGGAGTTAGGTTCTTGACCGCAGCAACTGTTACACCGGTATTGATCACCTGTGTCCAAACGCTGCCAACTAATTTCTCAACGTAGTAGCCGGTGACTACCGAACCATTTGAAGATGCTGGTTTGGTCCATGACAGATCAATCTGGTTTCCGTATTGAATGGTTGAAACCAAATTGCTTGGTGCGTCAGGTGCAATGGCAAGAGTTGAGAACTGAATTTCTGCTGTTGGTTGTGAACTTTGGCTTCCGGCAACAGAAGTCACTCGAACCACATACGCGGTGTTGAAAGTCAAACCACTAATACTCGCAGAGGTTGAAGTCGAAGTAACTGACTGCCAAGTAGTATCAGCTGCAGTCTTGTACTCGATCAAGTAGCTTTCCGGTGCAGTGCTAGCGACCGCCGCGTCGGCAACCGGAGCTGTCCAAGAAATAGTTGCGCTTGAACTCGTTACCGCACTGGCGGTAACTGCTGTCGGTGGGTAAACCGGAGCTGGTGCCACCGGCAAGCTCGCGCGGGTGAAGTTGTTATTGACGAGGATGTTGCCGAGCGTGGTCTGGGCATTAGCAACCGCTCCAGCCAGGCCGCCAGCTCTAATAGCCTCAGTAACCTGATCCGGGGTGGCGGTTGGATTCGCGCTCAAATAAAGGGCTACAAGGCCCGAAACGTGCGGGGTAGCCATTGAGGTACCCGATTTAGATACACCTAGGGATGGGTCAACATTGCTATCAGAAACGATGTTCACTCCTGGAGCAAATACGTCTACACATTCACCCCAGTTTGAGAATGATGCTCGCGAATCGGTGGCATCGGTAGCGCCAACGGTAATGGCGTGTGGTGCTGCGCCTGGTGAGTTGGTGCAGGCGTCCACGTTAAAGTTTCCAGCAGCAATTACTGGAGTGATGCCGGCCGCATAAAGTTTTTCGACTGCAGCCTCAGCTAGTGGGTAACGCGAAGTCGACCCAATTGAAGCGCTCATTACCGCAGGAGTTCCGACTGGATTGTTTGCGATAATCCAATCCATCGCGGAAATAAAGTAAGACCAAGATCCGTTTCCGGTACATGAAAGTACACGTACTGGAACAATAGAAACCTTCTTTGCGACACCGTACTTAGTGCCTGCAATGGTGCCAGCTACGTGCGTTCCGTGACCCTGGCAATCAGCGTTTTCAAGATTTTGCCCGTACATGTCAACACCAGGAAGCATGCGTCCCGCAAAGTCAGGATTGCTTGCCATCACACCGGTATCTACAACATATGCGCGAACGCCTTGTCCTGCAGAAGCTGGGAAGTTATAGGTGTTGTCACCCGTGGTAGAAATCTGATCGATGCGATCTAGGCCCCAGGAAGGAGTTGGAGATTGCGTGTCCATCAAAGACATCGGTGCATCGGCGACAACTTGCTTCACGTATGGAGCCAAGCGCAAAGCTTCTGCTTCCACATCGGTTAGGTCGATTACGAAACCGTCCATGACCTCGGTGAGTTCATCATGTGGGTATTCGCCTAGTCGGGCGATTGAACCTCGAACCTCATTGGCAAAACCATCCTGCACCTGAACGATATAGGTGGTGCGAATGACTGCAGCGAATGCGCCGACCGGTGCCGATCCAAAAATGAGCGCAAGGATTAGGCCTAGCGCAAGTGAGATTTTGGTAGCGAATACAGATTTGCCCATGACGAAGCAAGCCCCCTTATAAATAGTCAACTTGACCACTATTTAGACTATGCCCCGCCACCGACATTTACTAGAAGTGGCCGGCTACTTCAGGAATAGAGCCTTTAGGCGCTTGGTAGTAAAGGTAAGTCCGACGACAATCATGACCACAAAGTAAGCCACGTGGCCAAGCACTTCCCAGCCAAAGGTACCTAGGGTAAGCGAGCGCTCCAGTGCAATAGCTTGCCAAAGCGGCAGGGCCTGGATGATGTGCTGCAGCCACTGCGGATAAACCGATAGCGGATAGAAAGTTCCGCTAAACAGAAACATCGGAAGCATCACCATATTGATCCACTGCATCTGCTGGAAGCTCTTCATGTAGGAGGTAATTCCCATGCCAAATGAACCGAAACCGAATGCGATCAGGACCGCCCCTGGGATTGCCAACCAACCCCAACTACTCGGTATCAGCCCCAGCGGCATCATGACACCCATAAACGCACCCGCATACGCTGCCCCGCGAAGCAATGCCCAGGTAATTTCACCGAGCGCAACATCCAGCGTGCCAATCGAAGTTGCTAAAGCTGTTTGATACAACTTTGCAAAATGCATTTTGAAGAATACGTTCCAGGTGGAGTCGTATATCGCACCGTTCATCGCCGAAGTTGCCAGCAGTGCTGGTGCAATATACGCCGCATACGAAACAGGATTACCCTGACTGTCGGTTACGTTGCCAATCATTCCACCCAGGCCAAAACCGAATGCCGCCAAATACAAAACCGGCTCAAAGAAACCGGATGCAACAACCATCCAAGTAGATGTGCGAAGTGCAAAAAGATTTCGCTGTACCATCGCGCGCACGCGACCCGAATAGACCGATGCGCCGAGTTTGCCACGACGACGCTCGGCGATTGCAATTGCTGAATCTAGGCCAGCACCAATCATGCTCACTTTGCCAACCGCCTTGTGAACTGCCAACTTGCAATCGCAAGGCCGGCTACCAACATGAGGCCAAGGTATGAGAAGTGAATCAATAGCAACCAAGGATCAACCTGATGACCGTAGCTCAGGAATCGACCAATCTCGGTGGCGTGCCACATCGGTGAAATCCAACCAATCCACTGCAGATAAATAGGTAAAACCGCGAGCGGGTAATAGGTGCCCGAGAACATAAACATCGGAGTAATCACGAAACGGTTGACTACCGCAAAGATGCCGTCATCCTGCTTCACAAACGAAGCACCCATGAGCATGGTCGCACCAAATGCCATGCCTGAGTAGATTGCCGTGAAGGTCAGCACCGGAACTGAAGCTAACGGAATGGCCCCAAAAAGCACCAAAATCAGCTCATAGAGCAGCACGCTTAGCGAACAGCGGACACCAGCCGCCAGCACCACACCTATGGCAATCGAACGACCCGAAATCTGGGTCGAGTTGATGGCAAAGAAGTCTTTACCCCAGGTAAAACCAGCAAGGGTAGGGAACATGGTCTCGTCCATGGCCCCCTGAATCGCCGCAGTTGCAAGCAAGGCCGGAGCCAAGAAAGTTAGATAGCTAACGCCGTCGACGCCGTTCGGACCAAGATTGCCATCGACTAGAGCACCCACTCCGATGCCCACCGAGAGCAAGAACATCACCGGATTGCCAATGCCGAATCCAATCATCGACGCAATCCACTTGGACATATTGCGCAAGCGATGCTCGGCGACATACAACGAACCCCGACGGATGGCACGAGGCACGTTTACAAGCTTTCTGGCTCCCTGCCAGTTAGTGGTGGAACTCATTACTCAACCAAAGATCTTCCGGTCAAACGCAAAAAGACATCCTCAAGAGAACTACGTCGAACCAAAGAGGTCTGTGGTTCGAATCCCAAATCGTGAATCTGCTTCAGCACGGCTTCGCCATCTTCGCTGTAAAGCAAAATTCGGTCAGGCAGATTCTCAACTCGATCGCCAAGCTTCTCCAAGTGTGGTGCAACTTCTGCATTCTTGGTCGAGCCGAAACGCACTTCAAGCACTTCTTTACTTGAGTACCGCTTAATCAAATCGGCCGGTGAACCCTCGGCCATAATCTTGCCCTTGTCCATAACAATTAGTCGGTCACAAAGCTGCTCAGCTTCATCCATGTAGTGCGTAGTAATAACTAATGTCACACCCTGTTCCTTCAGACGGAACAGTCGATCCCAAAGAATGTGGCGTGCCTGCGGATCCAAACCGGTAGTCGGCTCGTCTAGCATCAAAATTTCTGGTTCGTTCACCAATCCTCGAGCAATCGTCAAACGACGTTTCATTCCACCCGAAAGATCGTCGACTTTCACGTTGCGCTTTTCTTGCAGTTGCGCAAAATCTAGTAGCTCTTCGATTTTTGCCTTCAAGAATTTACGAGCCAAACCAAAGTAACGTCCGTAAACGTATAGGTTTTCCCAAACCTTGAGCTCGGTGTCGTGGTTATCTGTCTGCGGCACGACGCCAAGGTGTGCACGAATCTCCGGACCCTTCTTGTTTGGGTCCAGTCCGAGCACTTCAAGCTCACCACCGGTGCGCTGCGAGGTCGAAGCAATCATGCGCATTGTGGTCGATTTACCCGCACCGTTTGGCCCTAGAAGCCCAAAGGACTCGCCACGCTTCACCTGGAAGTTAATGCCATCTACCGCAACGAAATCACCATATTTTTTGGTGAGATCCTTGGCGACAATCATGTACTCGTTGGTCTGCTCTGACAACTGAAACTCTTTCTTTTTCGCGCCTAAAAGACGCAGCATTTCAGACTAAACCATAAGTTGTTAGCCTTTATGCATGCCGAAAACCAGCCCAGCAAAGCCACGCCTGGGCAATACCCGCACCACCGGCAAAGAGCAGTTTTACACTCCCCCTCAACTAGCCAAATCGCTCATTCAAGAGGTTGCCAAGCTGGTGCCCAACCTAACTGAGCGAACCATGATTGAGCCTGCCGGCGGCACTGGTGCCTTCATCAAGGCGGCCAAGAAATTCGGCATCACCAGCATCATCAGTTTCGACATCGAACCAAAACACAAAGACGTGCAAAACGGAGACTTCCTTGAGGCAGAACTCAACACCAAGCACGCCATCACGATTTCGAATCCCCCATTCGGCAGAAACAACTCGCTGAGCATTCCGTTCTTCAACAAAGCCGCAGACGCTAGCGACTATATCTGCTTCATCGTGCCAAGATCCTGGCGCAAATGGTCTGTGATCAATCGACTCGACCAACGGTTTCACCTCATCGCCGATCTCGACCTACAGATTGATTACGTCGACGACACCGACGAACAAATCTCGACTAAAAACCGACTTGCCACCTGCTTCCAAGTTTGGCAGAAACGTAAGACCAAGCGACCAATAGTCAAAGTGGTCGACAACGACTTCATCAAAAAGGTAAAACCACAAGAGGCCGATGTAAGCCTCACCATTTTTGGCTACGGTTGCGGCCGACTAAAAACCGAATTCAAACGAGAGCCAAACTCAACCCAGATGTTCCTCAAGCTCAATCACCCGCGAGCACTTGAAGCACTTCAAGCCGTCGACTTCTCACGCTTCTTCAAGAACACCGCCTATACCGAAGCCCTGTCCTTGCAGGAAATCAACTTCCTACTCAACGAATTTCTAACCGGCGAAGGCCAACTCGAGGAGAACTAATGAGCATGATGGGTGGCGGGCGTAGAGGAGCACCTCGACCTCTAGACAAAGGACCAAAAGCGAGCTTCAAATCCCTCCTGCCATATCTGGGTGAACACAAGAAGCCGCTCGGCATCGCCATAGTGCTGTCGATTATCGGTGCCGGAATTTCACTAGCTCAGCCACTCGTGGTCGGTCAGCTCATCAATGCCGTGCAAAGCCAGAAGCCAACCCTGATGCTGGCCATAGCCTTAATCTGCATCGTGATTGGCTCCGCCACCTCTGACGGCCTCATGCGCTACCTGCTCGCCAAGGCCGGCGAGGGCATCGTGCGCACAGCCCGCATCTCACTAGCCACCCGACTACTGCGACTACCTATCGTCGAATACGACCGCCGCCGAACCGGCGACCTGGTATCACGCACCAGCTCAGACACCACATTGCTGCGCGCAGTACTCACCCAGGGTCTCGTTGACCTAGCCGGAGGAGTCCTGATTTTTGTTGGTGCCGTGATTGCCATGGCGTTCATCGATCCGCTCTTGCTTGCACTGACAGTGTTGATGCTCTCGATTGCCATCGCCTCCATCACCATCACCTCACGACAAATTCGCAAGGCAACCACCAAGGCGCAAGAACGCGTTGGCGATATGTCAGCAGCTGTCGAACGTGCACTATCAGCAGTAAGAACCATTCGCGCAGCCAGCGCAGAATCCAGAGAAACACAACAAGTCAGCAGCGCAGCCGATGAAGCATTCACCCAAGGTGTGAAGATTGCAAAAATCAGTTCTGCCATTGCACCAATCGGTGGCCTCGCCATGAACAGCGCATTCATCGTTGTACTCGGCGTCGGTGGTTACCGAGTTGCATCTGGCGCAACCACGGTTGCATCTCTAGTTAGTTTTATCCTTCTTATGTTCTTGCTAATGCGTCCAGTTGGCACAGCGTTTGGCGCAATTAGTTCAGTGCAATCAGCACTCGGAGCACTCGCCCGAATTCAAGAGATCATCGCACTGCCTGAAGAAGAAGCAGACGGCAAAGAATTCGCAGCTCGAAAAGCACGCAACAAAACTGCCATCGAATTCAAGAGCGTTTCATTCGCTTACGCTCCAACCCCTGCCACAGACGATCAACCCGAGGGTGAAGTTCGTGAAGTGCTTCACGAGGTTTCCTTCAAAATTCAACGCGGAACTCGCGTTGCCTTGGTCGGACCATCAGGTGCCGGCAAGTCGACAATCTTCTCGCTCATCGAACGCTTCTATGAACCTACCAAAGGCGAGATTCTTCTAGATGGCCAAAAAGTCAGCGACATTTCACGTAAAGCGTTGCGTACCCAAATTGGTTATGTCGAGCAAGACGCACCAGTACTTGCTGGCTCAATCCGAGAAAACCTTCTGATTGGCCGCCCGGATGCTAACGAGGATGACCTTCGCAAAGTGCTCGAAGAAGTGAACCTTACCGATGTGCTTGACCGCGACCCACGCGGCTTCGATGCCGAGGTTGGCGAAAAGGGCATCATGCTTTCCGGAGGTGAGCGACAGCGCCTAGCCATTGCCCGCACGCTTCTTGCAGCCCCGCCAATCTTGCTGCTCGACGAATCAACCTCATCACTCGACGGCCTCAATGAACAACGCCTCAAGCACGCGATCGATGTCGTCGCCAAAAACCGAACAATGTTTGTCATCGCCCACCGACTAGCAACTGTTATCGACAGTGACCTCATCATCGTGCTGAAAGACGGCAAGGTGGTTGGTTCGGGCACTCACAAGGAACTGCTCAAGTCGACCCCGCTCTACAAACAGTTAGCGAAACAGCAAAAGCTGGCTTAGTAGTAGTTTGGGTTTATGAGCCCAACGGAGCGCGAGTACGCACTAAACCTCGACCGCCAAGATCCACTCGCGAAATACAAGTCGCAGTTTCAAATCTCGGACCCCGACACCTGCTACCTCGACGGCAACTCGCTCGGCAGACTCCCCCTCACCACCATCGACGCCGTGAATCACTTCCTCACCGAAGAGTGGGGCAAAGAATTAGTCGACGGCTGGTCACACTGGATCGACGAAGCACAACCAACCGGAAACCTTCTCGGCCGAGCAACTCTCGGTGCCAAAGAAGGTCAAGTGCTCGTCTGCGACACCACCTCAGTCAACTTTTACCAACTCTGCGTCGCCGCCATCAAAGCTCGACCAGGACGAAAAACCGTCATCATCGATGCCGCTAACTTTCCTACCGACCGCTTCATCCTCGCAGGCATCGCCGAGCAATTCGGACTAAACCTAATCACCCTCGACAACGATGGAACCGGCGGACCAAACGCAGTAAAAATAAATACTGAGAATGAATTAATCACTCCAGAGCTTCTCGAACCGTTCCTGAACGATGACGTCGCACTCGTCACCTTCCAGGTAATCCACTACCGTTCCGGTTCACGACCAGACGTGAAAGCCATCACCGACCTCGTCCGCAAGCACGGCGGCCTAATGGTTTGGGACGCATCACACGCAGCCGGAGCAATCGACCTTCGCTTCGACGAATGGGGCGTCGACCTCGCTGTTGGCTGCACCTATAAATACGGAAACTCTGGCCCAGGCTCACCAGCTTGGCTCTACGTCTCCCACAGACTCCAATCCGAACTAAGAGTCCCTATCCAAGGCTGGTTCGCCCAAGACGACCAGTTCTCAATGGGACCATTCTTCGAACCAAACCGCCAAATCCGCGGCTACCAAATCGCCAGCCCAAGCATCATGGGACTCCGCTGCGTGCAGGCCAGCTTCAAGATGATCGAAGAAGCCGGCATCCAAGCCATAGCCCACAAAGCAGCCACCGGCACCGACATGATGATCGAACTCTTCGACGCCTGGCTCGCCCCACTCGGCTTCACACTGCTCACCCCTAGAGAAGCCAGCAAGCGCGGCGGCCACATCACCATCGGTCACCCAGAAGCCAAGCGCATCGCAGCAGCCCTGCGTAAATACGCAAACGTAGTGCCAGACTTCAGAACCCCAAACGGCATCCGTCTAGCCATCGCCCCTCTCCCTACTTCTTATACAGAGGTCTATGACGGCTTCAAGCGAATCAAAGAATCTGTCGAAAGACAGGACTACCTAAAAATCGAAGACGATGGAAACCGAGTCACCTAATGAGCAACGAAAAAGCAATCACCTATATCAGCTACCTAAAGGTCGACGAACTTCTCGAACTGCAACAACCAGAATCAGATGGCGAACACGATGAGATGTTGTTCATCATCATTCACCAAACCTATGAACTCTGGTTCAAACAAATGCTTCACGAAATTGCCGAACTCCAAAAGCAACTAGAACACGGCGACACTCACCGCTCACTCGCCATCCTCGGTCGCGTCCGCACCATCATGAAAACGTGCGTCGGTCAACTCGACATTCTCGAAACCATGACACCGTTGCAGTTCAACACCTTCAGATCAAAGCTGCAGTCATCTAGTGGATTCCAATCAGCTCAGTTCCGCGAATTCGAAGCCGTCCTCGGACGCCGCGACCAAGCCGGAGCCAACGCCGACAAACACTCAGGCATGGGAATGGCAGAACACCTCATCCCAGGTTCACCAGCTAGAGCGAGAGTAGAAGCCGCTATGCAACGTCCA
>JBFYJA010000070.1:0-5071 GCA_041311675.1 Micrococcales bacterium
CAGTGAGTAGGCCAGCGGAGCCTTATCGAATTTGGCGATTAACTCATAACTTGCTCGGCCGGTTGCCGCAAAGGCCAGCACTCCATAGAGCGCAACAATTAGAGTTCCAAATCCGCGTTTAGGTTTAGGTTGATTCACTCAACCAGCCTAAATTACTGGTTTGGAGTTGCAGACAAATCTGGCTCAGGTAGCCCCTTAGAAACTACATCCAGGGCAACCACGCGCAGACTCTCAGGAATGCCGATCACGGTAGAAAGTCCAAGTGAGCCCTGGCTGTCCTGACGAAGCAGATAACGAGCTGCAGCTCTGGTTTTTAGCGAGTCTGTGCCAGTTAGATAAAGGTTGTAAACAGTCAATGCCTGATATGGCGCAGGTGCCACTGCAACTCCCTCAGGCGCAATTGGTTTCTTCTTTGCATCAAAGGTAAGCACTACGTTTCCAGAAGAAACTTTTGAGGTGAACATGGTTGCGGCTGAACCGATTGATCCTGACTCAGGAACCACTCCATCGCTGCCGACCTCAGCAGTAATGGCAACCATCTGCAGTCCGTCGGTCATCGCTGCCGAATAAGTGGTGACAATTAGTGACCCATCGGTTTGCATAGTTCCAGCTTTGGCAGCTGTTGCGCCGAGCGAAACATCTTTACCACTGATGCGCTTTAGCCAATCGGTCAGCGGTGCAGCTTGTGGTACTGAAAGCAAGTTGGTGTAAGAAATCTTTGTGGCAGGCATAGCGAAGTTTGGATTCAACGCTGCTAGATCTGGATCATCCCAGGAAGTAATTTGTCCTGCCGCGATTTTGGCAATCGCATCTGCTGAAAGATTTACCTGAGTGATGTCGGTTAGTGAAACTGCAATTACCACCGCATCAATGGCAAATGGAACCGATGCGTAAGCCGCGTTTCCGGCGTTAGCCTGCCCCACCTGAAGTTCAGCCTCAGGAGTATTTTCTGCCACCGGAGTGATCGTCATGCCTGGGCAGTTGGCCTCGACCGAAGCCTGCCAATCCCCGGCAACTGCAGCCACCGGTGCAACAGCAGCGAGTTGAGTATCGCCGCCTTCGCAGGTGTAGCTCTGCTCAGCAAGGGCTGCACGAACTTCTGGCGGCATCGGAGGATCACAGGCGGTAAGCAAAAAAGTCGCACCGATAGCTAGTGCGATTACTTTGATAATTCGTGCCGACATGTGAGCCTTCCTAATTGGAAAGACTCTCTGGGGTGCATGGATACACCCCAGAGAGTTTTTCGCGAATTGCGTTACTTAATCTTTGCTACTAGAGCCTTTGCCTTGACTAGCAGAGGGCCTGAAAGTGGAACATAGTTCAGACCTGCAGCCTTGGCTGGAGCACACTTGGTGATTACGTAGTTTAGGTAGTTACGAACCGCAGTTGCCTTGGTAGCGTTTGCCGATGCAGTTGGAGCAATTGCGTAGCTCACCAATGACAAGTTGTAACCGCCAACGATCTTTGACTTGTAGTCGATGTTCAGGATGCCGTCAGCACCAACCTTCTGAGCTGCAAGGAACTTAGCTGAAGCTGCAACAGTTGGCTTTACGAATGCACCTAGAGGGTTACGGATTGATGCAAAGTTCAAGCCCTTGCCCGCAACATCTGAGAGGTCTGCGTAACCGATTGAGCCTGAGGTGCTGGCCACGGTTGAAACTACAGCTCCTGCGTTAGCAGCTGAAAGCCCAACTGGGGTACCCTGTTTTGAAGCAGTTGCCCAGGTGCCGTTGTCCTGCCAGCCGTTTGCGCCGTTGCCAGCTAGGAAGCGAGCTAGGTTCTGAGTGGTACCTGATGAACCTGAGCGGTAAACCACGGTGATCTTTGAAGAAGGAAGCTTCGCACTTGGGTTTAGCTTCACGATTTCAGCGTCGTCCCAAGTGGTGTAGCGACCGTTCAAAATTCCACCCAGTACAACTGCACTTAGGTTTAGTGACTTTACGCCAGGGATGTTGAAGGCAATAGCAACCGGAACACCGATTACTGGTACATAGGTGAAGTTTTCAGGCTTCTTGTCTGAAGCTCCGTAAGCGGTGTCTGAGCCACCGAAGTCGTAGGTGCCAGCAACGAAGTTGTTGCGGCCGGTGCCTGAACCAGTTGAAGCGTATGCAACTGAGTCAGTGCTGTAAGCGGCTGCACATGCATCCTGGATGATCTTCTGAGTAGAAGCTCCACCAGCGGTGATGCTCTGGCCTGCCTGAGCTGCTGGTGCAGCTAGTGCAACTGAAGCAACAAGTGCGGTAGCAGCTGCGATTGCGTATTTACGCATTTATGTTTCTCCTTGATTTAGGTTTTGTCGTTTGACGTGTTTAGTAAATGACAGCGAGGTTAACGAATGGATTTGGCTTTATTGATTTCGACTAAACCCGAAGTGAACATTTGGTGTTAACCGAAGTGGCCGTTTACGTAGTCGTTAGTACGGAGGTCGATTGGCTGGTTGAATACCTGCTCGGTCTCACCGAACTCAACCACCTGCCCAGGGTTGCCATCTTCTGCTAGGAAGAAAGCGGTACGGGTAGAAACGCGCTGAGCCTGCTGCATGTTGTGAGTAACAATGACGATGGTCATGTCATCGCTCAGTTCGAGGATGGTCTCCTCGATTCGACGAGTTGATCCAGGGTCAAGCGCAGAACAAGGCTCATCCATCAAAAGAATCTCTGGGTCCATAGCCAATGAACGAGCGATGCAGAGACGCTGCTGCTGACCACCAGATAGCGATAGTGCTGGGTCGTTTAGACGATCCTTGACTTCATTCCAAATCGATGCACGACGCAATGAAGTCTCAACTAGCCCGGCTGCATCGGCAGTCTTGCGGTTTGAAAGCTTTAGCCCCGAAAGCACGTTTTCTTTGATTGACATGGTTGGGAACGGGTTTGGCTTCTGGAAAACCATGCCAACCTTTAGACGAACGGCAACCGGGTCAACCCCAGGTTCGTAAATATCCTGACCATCTAGCAACACCCTGCCGCCTAGTCCAGCCGAAGGAATCAGCTCGTGCATGCGGTTTAGGGTGCGAATGAAGGTTGACTTGCCGCAACCGGATGGGCCAATTAGCGCAGTAACTTCTTTGTCAGGAAACTGAAGATTTACATCCTTTAGAACGTGACGCTGACCAAACCAAACGTTTACGTCTTCGGCAATTAGCGATGGCATTTAGGCTCCGGTTTTCTTTTTGGCTTTTTTACTGCGGGTCATAACACGAGCGGCGATAAACAAAATGGCAACCAGCATCAGGATGACGAGTGCCGCTCCCCATGCTCGCTGCACTGCGGTATCGAAGTTGCTGTTGATGTACCCGTATAGGTAAGTAGGGAGTGTTGCAATTGGTCCGTTGAACGGATTCAGGTTGGTGCCGTTGGCTGCAAAAGTGGTGACCACTAGCGGTGCAGTTTCACCGATGATACGTGCGATACCGAGTAGCACTGCAGTGATCAAACCTGACTTTGCCGCTGGCATAGTAACCAACCAGAATGCTCGCCAAGCCGGAGCGCCTAGTGCAAGCGCTCCATTACGAAGTTCTTGCGGCACCAGAATCAAACTTTCCTCGGCAACGCGAGCAACAGTCGGAAGCATCAATGGAATCAAAGCAAGGGATCCAGCCCAACCCACATACTGGGTAAGTCCACTAGAAATAAACATCGCGTAAATAAAAAGTCCAGCAACTACAGACGGCAGACCACTAAGCGCCTGAATCAATGTGCGAACCATAGATCTAGTCTTGCCACGAGTTTCGGTTAGGTAAACCGCGGTTGCTATTCCGAGTGGAACAGTCACGATTGTTGAAAGAGTTACCAGCAAGATTGTGCCGATAATTGCGTGACCAACTCCGCCGTACTCGAGCGAAGTGGACTGCGAAATGTATACGTTGTTCTGGCTAAAGAATTGCCACGACATTGCACCCAGGCCGCTTTGAATTACTGACCAAACTACCGAAATCAAAAGCACAAAAACCGAGGCGGCAAAGAAGATCACCAGCACATGAAGAACGGCATCCGACATGCCGCGCTTACCCGATACCTTGCGGCCGACCAGAGCGCCAACCACCAACTGAATTGGCAGGAATACCAGTAGGAGTGCCAGTTCAAACTGCAGCCCAGCGACCATGGCCAACACGGCTGAACCGAGTGGAACCACTGAGGCAAGGACGATCAAAACCAGGTTGGCAAATGAAACTTGCTTCCAAGGCTCGGCAGTTTTCGGGCGAGCTACTGCTGTCATTACTTTCTCCATGGCTGAGCCTTTGCCACGATGTATGAAGCAAGTGAGTTGACCAGCAAGGTAACCACGAATAGCACCACACCGGCTGCCATTAGCCCGGCAACCTCAGCTGGACCAGCTTCACCGAACTTAGCCAAAATCATCGACGCAATTGAGCCGCCCTTGGCTTCAAGGATGTTCACCCAGTTGATGTCAAAGACTAGATTCAGCACGAAGAAGATTGCAACGGTTTCACCGAGTGCACGACCAAATCCGAGCAGCACTCCACCGACGATTCCTCCACCTGAAGTTGGAAGAATAACGCGACGGAAAGTTGACCAACGTCCAGCACCAAGTGCAAGCGATGCATTGATTAGTTCACGATCTAGCTGACTAAAGATTTCGCGAGTAACCGAAGCAATGATTGGAACAATCATCACCGCGACTACCCAACCTGCGATGAATGGTGAACGCAAAAAGTTACCATCCGAATTTTGGAAAAACGGCAGGAAGCCGAGACTTTGATTAAGTAATTTTGCCCAACCTGCGGCAATCGGCGAGAACACCAAGAGACCCCAGAGTCCAAGCACTACCGAAGGAAGCGCTGCCAGTAGGTCAACCAGAACGGTTACTCCGCTTGCGATTTTTTTGTTTGCCATAAACACGATGAAGTAGGCAATTGAGATTGCCATTGGCACCGCAAGGATTACACCGAGGAAAGAAATCTGAATCGAACCCCAGAGCATCGGCGCAATTTGCATCACCAGGTGTTCAGGATTGTTATCCCAAGTTGAACCGAAAATGTAGCCGATACCTTGCGATTGAAAAGCTGGCCAAGATCTCCAGAACAAAAACACCAGAATTAGTGTCACTA
>JBFYJA010000071.1:0-5024 GCA_041311675.1 Micrococcales bacterium
GACTAGACCTGCCAATAGTCAGCTGATGACTTACGCAGAATATTCCAAGGAAACTCTGCGAATCGCTACTAGAGCTTAGAAATTCCTTCTTCCAGGATGTCTAGCGCCTCGTGCAACTGAGCATCTGTGATTGCTAGCGGAGGTAGGAAGCGAATTACGTTTCCGAAGGTTCCTGCGTTCAAGACCAATACTCCGTTTAGGTGACAGTGTTTCACGATGCTGTCGACCGCTGGCGCATTCGGGTTCATGGTGCCAGCTTCAACGAATTCGATTGCCATCATTGCGCCGCGTCCGCGAACATCGCCGACCACTGGGTACTTAGCCTTCATGCCGCCGAGGCGAGATTCGAAGATTGCTCCGATTTGCTGAGCGCGTTCGAGCACTCCGCCTGCTTCGATCTGTCCGAGCACTGCCACCGCTGCAGCTGCTGAAACTGGGTTACCACCGAAGGTGCCGCCGATGCCACCGGCGTGAACTGAATCCATGATCTCGGCGCGGCCAACCACACCTGAGATTGGCATACCGCCGGCGATGCCCTTGGCAAAAGTAATTAGGTCTGGTTCGAAGCCTTCTTCCCAGTGGCTTGCAAAGAACTTACCGGTGCGGGCGATACCCGACTGAACCTCGTCGGCGATCATGACGATGCCGTTTTCCTTGGCCCACTTGGCGATTGCCTGCAGGAAGCCAGGGGCTGGAACCATGAAGCCACCCTCACCCTGGATTGGCTCGATCACGATGGCGGCTAGGTTGCCACCGCCGACTCGCTTGTCCATGTAGGTGATGGCGCGCTTGGCGGCATCCTCGCCAGAAATTCCGCCATCGCGGAATGGGTAAGACATTGGTACGTGGTGAACACCGGGAGCGAATGGACCCATACCGCTCGCGTATGGCATGGCTTTGAAGTTCATGGCCATGGTCAGGTTGGTGCGGCCGTGGTAGCCGTGGTCGAATACCGCGATCTCGCCGCGACCGGTGTACTTGCGGGCATACTTGACGGCGTTTTCTACCGCTTCAGAACCTGAGTTGAATAGAGCGCTGCGCTTTTCGAATGAGCCTGGCGCATTGCGGTTCATGATTTCACAGACCTGTACGTAAGGAACGTAAGGGGTGAGTGTAAAGAGTGTGTGGGTGAGCTTGGCTACCTGCTCCTGAACGGCTTTGACTACCTCGTCGTTGGTGTGGCCGATAGTGGTTACACCGATACCTGAACCGAGGTCGATGAACTGGTTGCCGTCAACGTCAACGATGATCGCGCCGTGGGCACGGTCGATGTAGATAGGTAGCAGTGCGCCAACTCCGTGCGACACCTCTTGGAGGCGTTTTGCATGAAGTTTTTGAGAAATTGGACCCGGGATAGAAGTGACAATTTTGCGCTCTTGCGCCACCTGTAGCTCGCTCATAAGTCCATCCTAAGCCTCAGAAAGTTGCTGGGGCTGGCAAGATTGAAGAATGCGTCGAGTAATTATTGTCGGGTCCACCGGATCAATCGGAACCCAGGCTCTCGAGGTAGTTAAGGCCAATCCGGATCGCTTCGAAGTGGTCGCGCTCGCGGCCGGCACCAACCAAGAATTACTGGTTCAGCAGGCTCGTGAATTTGGAGTTGGCGAAATCGGTCTTGGTGCTGATGCCGCCACCAAGCTGATTGAAGACATCGACGCTGATGTGGTGGTCAATGGAATCACCGGTTCAATCGGCTTGAAGCCAACTCTTGCCACTCTGCGCTCGGGTAAGACTCTTGCTTTGGCGAACAAGGAATCACTGATTGTCGGTGGCCGCTTGGTTACCGAGGCTGCGGCACCTGGACAGATTGTCCCGGTGGACAGCGAGCACTCGGCACTTGCCCAATGTTTACTCGCCGGCGAGCAGCGCGAAGTACGCAAACTTATTTTGACCGCATCGGGTGGTCCATTCCGCGGTTACACACGTGAGCAACTAACTTTGGTGACACCACAGCAAGCGCTAGCGCACCCAACCTGGGTGATGGGCAAGGTGGTCACCACTAACTCGGCGACTCTGGTTAACAAAGGATTGGAATTAATCGAGGCGCACCTATTATTTGACATTCCAATTGATCGAATCGATGTCACCGTGCACCCGCAATCAATCGTGCACTCGATGGTTGAGTTCGTCGATGGTTCAACGATGGCGCAGTGCTCGCCGCCGAACATGAAGTTGCCAATTGCGCTCGGTATGTCTTGGCCGGAGCGTGTGCCAAATGTTGCACCGGCTTTGGATTTCACGCAGGCACAGCAGTGGACTTTCGAACCGCTGAACGAAATGGTTTTTGGTGCGGTGCGACTTGCACGTCAGGTGGCGAAGGCTGGTTCAACCTATCCTGCGGTTTATAACGCTGCAAACGAAGAGGCAGTTGAGGCATTCCACCGCAACAAGATTGGCTTTAACCAGATTGTCGACGTCATTGAACGAACCGTAAACGCACACGAACCTCAGGGCGAGTTGACTCTTGAGTCCGTACTTGCTGCTGAAAAGTGGGCACGCGATCGTGCCGTTGCCCAAATGGTGACAGCTTGCTAAGCGAATTGTCAGCCGAGAGATTTATGGTTTGCGCATGAGTGAATTTCTTTGGTACGTCGGGGGTATCGTTTTCATCCTGCTCGGCATCGGCTTCTCGATTGGCTGGCACGAGCTAGGACACCTACTGCCGGCCAAGTGGTTCGGCGTCAAGGTCCCCAAGTACATGATTGGCTTCGGCCCAACCCTGTTCTCGCGCAAGCGCGGCGAAACCGAATACGGCCTGAAGGCAATTCCGCTCGGAGGCTACATCACCATGATCGGCATGTACTTGCCGAAGGGTAAGCGCAAAGATCCGAAAGGCTTCTTTGCTGATTCGGTAAAGGCTGCGCGCGAGGCGCACTCAGAGTTCGTAACTGACGCAGACAAAAACCGAATGTTCTATCAACTGCCGGTATTCAAGCGAATCATCATCATGTTCGGTGGTCCGTTTATGAACTTGTTCTTAGGTGTGGTGCTAACCATGGTCGCGCTTATGGGCATTGGAACCTATGTTCGCAGTGCAGAAATTCAAGAAGTTTCTCAGTGCGTGCCAAGTAGTTTTACCGAGAAGGTTGACTGCGCCAGTGGCGATGTAGTTGCACCCGCAAAGGAAGCTGGGTTGTTAGCTGGCGATCGAGTAATCGCAGTTGATGGCAAAAAAGTTTCCAACTGGGATCAGGTGAATGAATACGCAATTACGAATCCCGGTTCTTTGCAATTGTCCGTTTTGCGCAACGACAAAACTCTTTCTATTGGCTTGACCCCGGTGTTGGTAAACCGACCGGTAATGCAAGCTGATGGCACAAGTGTTACCAAGTCGGTTCCGTTTTTTGGAGTGATGCTAAAACCTGAGAGACAGGGACAAAGTTTCACTACAGCAATGAGTTACTCAAGTACCGCGGTTAGTTCTACCTTCGAAATGATTGTCACGCTTCCAGTTCAGGTTTACAAAATGGTGAACAACACCATTACTGGTGGAGAGCGCGATGCTAACGGACCAATTTCGCTTGTTGGTATTGGTCAGGTAGCGGGGGAGTTGGCGGCTAACCAAGAGGCAACTCTTCTCGACAAAGTGAGTTCGGGCATCATGATGTTGGCCTCGCTGAACTTTGCTTTATTTGCGTTCAACATGATTCCGCTATTGCCGCTCGATGGCGGTCACATTGCCGGCGGTATTTACGAGGCGATCAAGCGCGCCGGCTGGAGACTATTCCGCAAGGGTGACCCTGGTCCGGCCGATACCGCACTGCTGATGCCGATCACCTATGTGGTTACTGTGCTGCTGATTGCATTGAGTTTGCTGCTGATCGTGATTGACCTGGTCAACCCGGTGGCCTTGAAGTAATTAGAGTAGAGAGCAAATGGTTGCAATCAATTTAGGCAAAGTAAAGCCACCGGTACTCACTCCGCGTCGAAAGACCAGGCAGATTATGGTTGGCAAGGTTGCTGTTGGTGGCGATGCCCCAATCTCGGTGCAATCTATGTGCACTACACCAACCACCGATGTGAATGCCACTCTTCAGCAAATCGCAGAGCTCACCGCCTCAGGTTGTGACATTGTTCGTGTTGCGGTCCCATCGCAGGATGACGCAGATCGACTACCACTGATTGCTCGCAAGTCACAGATTCCGGTAATCGCGGATATTCACTTCCAACCAAAGTATGTTTTCGCTGCCATCGATGCTGGCTGTGGTGCGGTGAGAGTTAACCCGGGCAACATTCGTCAATTCGACGACAAGGTTGGTGAAATCGCCAAGGCTGCCAAAGATGCTGGGGTTTCAATTCGTATTGGTGTGAACGCCGGTTCACTCGATCCACGTCTGCTCGAAAAGTATGGCAAGGCAACTCCAGAAGCTTTGGTTGAATCTGCGGTTTGGGAAGCTTCACTTTTTGAAGAGCATGACTTCCACGATTTCAAAATTTCGGTAAAGCACAACGACCCTGTGGTTATGGTTCGTGCTTATGAACTTTTGTCAGAACGTGGAGACTGGCCACTGCACCTCGGCGTCACCGAGGCTGGTCCGGCATTTCAGGGAACCATTAAGTCATCAGTTGCATTTGGAGCGCTTCTCTCGAAGGGTATAGGCGACACCATTCGTGTTTCGCTTTCTGCTCCACCGGTTGAGGAAATCAAAGTAGGTTCTCAGATTCTTGAAAGCCTCAACCTTCGTCCGCGCAAACTTGAAATCGTGAGCTGCCCTTCATGCGGTCGCGCTCAGGTTGATGTTTACACCCTCGCAAACCAGGTGACTGCCGGACTCGAGAAGATGACTGTTCCACTTCGCGTTGCAGTGATGGGTTGTGTGGTTAATGGTCCCGGCGAAGCACGCGAGGCCGACCTCGGTGTTGCCTCTGGCAACGGCAAGGGGCAGATTTTTGTGAAGGGTGAGGTCATCAAGACCGTGCCTGAAAGTGAGATCGTGGCAACCCTGATTGAGGAAGCCAACAAGATTGCCGCCACCATGGATCCGGCTCTGGTTGGTAGTCCGCAGGTAGTTGTAGCCCAAGAT
>JBFYJA010000072.1:0-5008 GCA_041311675.1 Micrococcales bacterium
GCACACGGTTGTGGACAAAGAACACCTGTCCTTCGCGAATGAGTTCACGTCTGATGGCTGCGGCAACTTGCTTTTCTGAGTAGCCGCCGATGTAGGTGAGGATCGGGTGACGTTCTTCAGGTGGTGTTGCAAGCGTTGACATTTCGCGAATTCCCGTGATTGCCATTTCGAGTGTTCGCGGGATTGGTGTTGCCGACATACTGAGTACGTCAACGTTCGTCTTGATGGCTTTGAGTTGCTCTTTGTGTTCCACTCCGAAGCGTTGTTCTTCGTCAACGATGATGAGGCCGAGGTTTCGGAACTGCACTGATTTGCTTAGTAGGCGGTGGGTTCCGATGACCATATCGACGGCTCCGGTCTTGAGTCCTTCAATGGTTTCTTTGACTTCCTTAGCGGTCTGGAAACGACTTAAGGAACGCACGGTTACCGGGAAGCCGGCGAAGCGTGACTCGAAAGTGTCGGTGTGCTGGCGCACCAGCAAGGTGGTTGGCACCAGCATCGCAACCTGCTTGCCATCCTGGATTGCCTTGAATGCTGCGCGAACGGCCACCTCGGTTTTGCCATAGCCGACGTCGCCGGCGAGGAGTCGGTCCATCGGGACCTCGGACTCCATGTCTTTCTTGACCTCTTCGATGGTGGTCAACTGGTCTGGAGTTTCGACGTAAGCGAAAGCTTCTTCGAGTTCCTTCTGCCAAGGAGTGTCTGCACCAAATGCGTGTCCGCGTGACTTCATTCGTGCCGAGTAAAGCTTTACCAGGTCGATAGCAATCTTGCGAACCGCCTTGCGAGCATTCGACTTGGTCTTGCTCCAGTCGGTGCCGCCCATCTTGCTGAGCACCGGTGCTTCGCCACCCACATATTTGGTGAGGTAGTCGAGCTGATCGGTAGGCACATAGAGGGTGTCGCCCGGGTGTCCGCGCTTGCTCGGCGCGTATTCGATGAGTAAATACTCACGCTGGTTTTTGCTTAGGGTCTCACGAGTTACTAATTCTTTGAAACGACCGATGCCGTGGATTTCATGGACAACGTAATCGCCGGCTTTGAGAGTTAGGGGGTCAACCGCTTGACCACGCTTAGCCGCCAGCTTTCTGGTTTGCGGAGTTTGATAGGTGTTGCTGTGACGGTTGTAGAACTCGTTCTCGGTGATTACGATCAGATTGCTCTGTGGTGCAGCGAATCCTTTCTTGAGGCTGGCTTGCACGGTTGTCGCTTTGAGATTTGAAATTTGCAAGTTTTCGTTTATGCGCTCTTGAGTGCCATGTCCCTCTGCTGTGATGAAAATATGCTGATTGTTTTTTGCTTGGTCTTGGAGCCAATCCAATGGAGTGGTGTCTAGGCCGAGGAAGTTTGGGATTTCGAGAAGTTCGAGGTTGATTAGCGTTTCGTCATCCGAACCAAACTGACTCACGGTGAAAAGTTGTTTGCCGGCGAGATTGCTGGTGAAGGTTGCTAAATCTTGGAAGCCGCCCTCGGATAGGTCGATTGGGGCTTTGGCGCCTTCGATGGCTGCATCCCAGGCTGCGTGCAAAAACTCTTCGTTGGTTTCAACCAGATTTGCGGCTCTGGCCTTGGATTTTTCTGGGCTGAGCAGCGTGACGATTGTGTTCTTTGGCAGATAGTCGGTGAATGGCACCAATTGATCGACCAATACAGGAGCGAGTGATTCCATGCCATCGACAGGTATTCCCTCCGCGATTTTCTGCAGCATGGTGCTGAGGTTCGGAAACTCGTGCATCATCTGGCGTGCTTTGTTGGCCACGCCCGGAGTGATGATGATTTCTCGAGCCGCAAAGATTTGTAATTCGTCAATCTTGAAATCAAGTGAGCGCTGGTCGGTTACCGAAAATGGTCGAAGCTCTTCGAGTTCGTCGCCAAAGAATTCGAGTCGCACGGCGTGCTCCTCAGTGGTGGCAAAGATGTCGACGATGCCTCCGCGCACAGCGAACTCCCCTCGCTTTGTGACCATGTCGACTCGGGTGTAGGCATGCTCTACAAGTTTGAGGCTGAGCTCGGGTAAGAAGTATTCCCTACCTTTAGTCAGGGTTAGCGGCGGATGGTTGGCGAGGCCGGCAACCACCGGCTGAAGCGCTGCTCGGATGCTGGTTATAACGTAGACGTCGTGGTCTGGTCCTTTTTCTTGTAATTCGTTGAGGCGGTGCAGTACTTTTAGACGCTTGCCCACGGTCTCAGGGTTTGGGCTAAGACGCTCGTGTGGCAAGGTTTCCCAACTCTGAAATTCGAGTACCTCGGCGGTTGGATCGAGAGTTCTTAGGGTTTGCGCGGTTTCTTCTGCTTCACGACCGGTGGCGACCACAATGAGTTGAACTCTGGAAAGTTTCTTTTGAGCTCTCAGGTCGGCGAGAATTTTGACGATTACTGGGTGTGACCCAAGTGGAGCGATGATGTCGGCGCGGTCGTCTTTGAGTTTTTTCTGGAGACTTGCGAAGGGATACCCATCTGAGGTGAGCGCGACAAGGCGTGCGAGGGCCTCAGAGTTTGTCGTGCTCATGGGGGTAAGTCTAAGCCGAGTTTCTGATCATGGCTACTGGCCTCATTGACTAGGCTGATTTCAAGTTTGGGGGAAAAATGAAGAAAATCATTTCATTAGTCACGGTTCTCACTCTTTCGTTGACAGGTTGCTCTGCCAGCGAGGGCGAATTTAAAAAGGCACTCAGTGACTGCAATGTGAACGTCGGCGGGTTGAAGCTCGCGCAAGAATCTGAAACTTCACAAAAAGGTTTGATAGAGGATGCCACACCAACGAATGATTCGGTTTCGGGTATCTCCGGGTCACCGACAACTTTGTTTGTGGATGTAACAAGCGTTAACGACAAAATTGGTCTCAACATCGTAGCAAGTCAGTGCGTAATGCAGGGCTTGGGATTTAGCGACACCACTATAAACACAATCTGGTCAGATCAGAAGACAATGGATGGCGTCTACAAGGCGGCTGTTGCAGCGTTCAAGAAAACCACCGCAGATCTAAAGAAGTCCCAAAAATCTCTCAATTCGATAAAAATCACGAACGCAAACATAAACTCAATTGCTTCAAAGTGGGAACGTGAATATAAGAGTGACCCGAACTGCATAACAGGTTGGGAAACTGAGATAGACGAGTGGGGTGACGAGTACGAAACGGACATTCCAATCATGGAACCGTGTAATTATTCAGATTGGCTTTTTGACAATAAAGACTGGGAATATGGTGACCCAAGGAAGTATGTAAGCTCCACATCAAAATCTGCGAGCAAAACTTCCAAGCTTGAAACAACATTGGCTAAAGGCGTAGTTTTCCCTGCAGGAAAGTTAGGAAACTTGCAGCCTGTAGGCCAGGACGGTTTCGCTATTGCTTGGTTCTATTCGCGCAAGCAGGGCTTGGTTTTGGGCATCACCAAGAATTAGCGCTACTTGGCGTTGACGCTGTTCATGGCGTCGAGTGCACCTTTGGTGACGACGGCTTCGACGGCATCTGCTGATAATTCAAGTAGTAGTGGCAGGTCTTTGCGCTCGGTTGAAGAGAAGTCTTTGAGAACGAAGTCCGCTGCATCCTGACGTCCAGGTGGGCGTCCGATACCTACGCGCACGCGAATGAATTCGTTGGATCCGGCAGCTGAGATGATGTCGCGCAGTCCATTGTGGCCAGCGTGTCCGCCGCCCTTTTTGATTTTGACTGCGCCGGCGTCGATGTCGAGTTCATCGTGAACCACGATTACGTGGTCGATGTCGATGTCATAGAACTTCATGAGCGAACTGGTTGGTCCGCCTGAGGTGTTCATGTAACTGGCTGGTTTTGCCAGGATTACTTTTGGCCCGCCCATTGAGATGCGACCTTCGGCAACATTCGCGTTGCTCTTGTGTGATTTGAAATTCGCAGAGATGCGATTCGCCAAAACGTCGAGAACCATTTGGCCTACGTTGTGACGGTTATTGGCGTAATCGGGCCCGGGGTTACCGAGCCCGATCACAAGCCAAGTGTGGTTAGACAACTTTGTTGACTAAGCCTTTGGAGCTTCAGCAGCAGCTGCAGCAAGTTCGTCTGAGTGCTCCTTAGGGTTCACGATTACAGATGCAACTAGTTCATCTGCAGCAAGGTCAATCTTTGCACCAGCAGGAAGGATTACATCCTTAGCGGTTACGTGGAAGCCATCGCCTTCCTTGTTGAAAGCAATCTCAACGAATTCAGGAATAGAAGTTGCAGGAACTTCTAGCTTCACAGTGTGGTGGTGAAGGTCGATGGTGTGACCACCCATTGCTTCACCCTTGATGTGAACAGGAACCTCAACGTGAACGCGCTCACCAGCAACAACGGTTACTAGGTCGATGTGCTCGATGATCTGAGTTACTGCATCCTTGGTTGCGCTCTTAACTAGAACGGTCTGGCTCTTGCCTTCGATGTCTAGGTCTAGAAGTGCGTTCTTGTGACGAAGCACAAGTGCAATCTCGTGAGCAGGAAGTGTGATGTGAATTGGGTCGATACCGTGTCCGTAGATAACAGCAGGAGTCTTGCCTGCTGCACGTGACTTGCGAGCTGCGCCCTTTCCGAATGATTTACGTACTTCGGCTTTTAGCTTGTTGGTTTCAGCCATTTGTCTGTCCTTTCGTATTGGCGATAAGGACTAATGCCAGAGATCCTGGACTTGCCCCGTCGATTACGGTCTTGCGACCCTCGCCGTTGTGTAAAGCCAGTTTAGCCGAGAAAAAGAATTGCTGTCTAGGCGTGACTAGTTTTAGGCGTGACCTGGGAACAGCTTGTTCACCGAGTCGTCGCCGAATACTGCGCTGATGGCGGCTGCGATTAGCGGTGCGATTGAGAGCACGGTGAGCTGGGCGAAGTCTTTGTCCTTGGTGATTGGCAAGGTGTTGGTCACTACGACCTCGTCCACTACCCCGGCTGATAGTCGCTCAACCGCTGGGTGCGAGAAGACTGCGTGGGTTGCTGCCACGATGACCTTGCTTGCGCCGTTGTTCTTTAGAGCTTGTGCAGCGGCAACGATGGTGCCACCGGTGT
>JBFYJA010000073.1:0-4973 GCA_041311675.1 Micrococcales bacterium
CGATACCGATTCCATCTATCAGGTACTAATGCGCCGTTTGAAGTACCTGCAGGCACCATCGCTGGATGAAGATCAAGACCCAACCAAGTTCGCCTACCGCCCGAACTTGCTAATTGTGGATGGTGGGCAACCTCAGGTGAATGCCGCAGCCAAGGCCCTTACCGACTCGGGAATTTCTGACCTAGCGGTTTGCGGGCTAGCCAAGCGACTCGAAGAGATTTGGCTTCCCAACCAAGAGTTTCCGGTGATCCTCCCGAGAGCCACCGACGAGCTGTTTTTGATGCAGCGCATCCGTGATGAGGCGCACCGCTTCGCCATCACCTACCAAAAGCAGAAGCGATCCAAGAGCATTGCCTCAACCCTGGCCGAGATTCAGGGATTAGGGGATAAACGCATCGCAGCACTGCTCAGGGCGTTCGGTTCGGTCAAGCGTCTCAAATTGGCAACCGTCGAGGAAATCGCCGAGGTTGCCGGCATTGGACCGGCTCTGGCCCGCGAGATTACAAGTACGTTAAATCCCTAAAAACGGCACATTCGGCGTGTCGCGAGGGGCTAAACTCGACACGACACGCCGAGGGGGCCGCCATGACTGAAGAACGAAAGCATGAATTGCTTATCGTTACCGGCATGTCGGGGGCTGGCCGGTCAACCGTGGGCAATGCACTTGAAGACCTCGGCTGGTACGTGGTCGACAATTTGCCGCCACAAATGCTTGGTCCAATTGCTGATTTGTTTACCATGGCAAAGTCTCCACTGCCAAAACTCGCTGTCATCATCGACGTGCGTGGAGGAGAGTTCTTTGGAGAACTACACGAGAACCTGAATGCACTTAGACACCGCAATGTAAACCTGCGGCTACTGTTTCTTGAGGCAACCGATAATGCGTTAATCAAGCGTTTTGAACAGGTCCGTCGTCCACATCCACTTCAAGGTAACGGGACAATTCTGGATGGGATCAGCGCGGAGCGACTTCGTCTGATTAATCTTCGCGAGAGTGCTGACGTAATCATCGATACCAGCGATTTGAACATACACCAGCTGAGCAACAAGATCACTGACAGCTTTTCTCTTGAGGAGAGCAGCAAACTTCATGTCACTGTCATGAGTTTCGGTTTCAAATACGGAACACCGGCAGATGCGGATCTACTTGCTGATATGCGATTCCTACCGAATCCATTCTGGGAAGAGTCACTCCGGCCTTTCACCGGAGAAGACCGCGCGGTTAGCGACTATGTCTTGAGCGCCGATGGTGCTGAGGAATTTGTCAGCAACTACATCGCAGCGTTGAAGCCGGTATTGAAGGGCTACACCAACGAAAACAAGCGTTATGCAACCATTGCCATCGGTTGCACCGGAGGTAAGCATCGCTCAGTTGCGGTGAGCAAGCGCATCGCCACTGAACTAGCAAAACTTGACGGGGTAGCAGTGAGTTTGAAACATAGAGATCTAGGTAGGGAATAGCAATGGCGCTTACTTCTGAAGTTAAAGACGAACTCGCACGCATTCAGGTAACAAAGACAGCGAATCGCATAGCGGAGCTGTCCGCCATTCTGCGCTTCGCCGGTGGCCTGCACCTAATCAGCGGTCGAATCGTCATTGAGGTCGAACTTGATTCATCAACCATTGCGCGCAGAGTTCGCAAGGACCTAGTCGATCTACTTGGTATTGAAAGCGAACTTGCTGTCTTTGCACCCAGTGGCATTCGCCGCAGCAGCCGCTATCAGGTGCGTGTCATTGCTCAAGGCGAACTGCTTGCCCGTCGAGCCGGATTGGTAGATGCCAAGGGACGCCCGGTCCGCGGACTTCCAGCCAACTTGATTTCAAGCACCAAGGAAGAAGCTCAGGCTGTCTGGCGTGGGGCATTTCTGGCTCACGGTTCACTTACCGACCCTGGTCGTTCGGCAGCTTTGGAAATCACTGCACCTGGTAATGAAGCAGCAATGGCGCTTGTTGGAGTTGCGCGTCGACTAGGCGTTCCAGCAAAGGCACGTGAGGTGCGCGGTGTTCATCGTGTAGTAGTGCGCGATGGCGAAGCTATCGCTGCGATGCTAACTCAAATGGGCGCGCACACCAACGTATTGAAGTGGGAAGAGGCACGCCTTCGTCGTGAAGTTCGTGCAACCGCGAATCGACTCGCAAACTTTGATGACGCCAACTTGCGTCGTTCAGCACAGGCAGCGGTCGCAGCTGGCGCACGTGTAAATCGCGCATTAGAAATTCTTGGCGACACCATTCCGGAACACCTTCGCTACGCCGGAGAGCTTCGCCTAAAGCACAAGCAGGCGAGCCTCGATGAACTTGGCCACCTTTCAAATCCGCCGATGACCAAGGATGCAATCGCTGGTCGCATTCGTCGCCTCCTTGCCATGGCAGACAAGCGTGCGGAAGAACTCGGAATTCCGGCTACTGATGCCGACCTTCCGGAAGATTTAGCAGATTAGATTTGTTTAGAAGATAAAAGGAGCAGAAAATGACTAAGTACACACTTCCAGACCTCAGCTACGACTACGGAGCACTAGACCCGCACATCTCAGGTCGCATCATGGAACTGCACCACTCCAAGCACCACGCAGCATACGTTGCAGGAGTAAACGGAGCGCTTGACGCGCTTGCCGAGGCTCGCGACAAGAATGACTTTGGCGCCATCAACAAACTTCAGAAGGATCTTGCGTTCCACCTCGGTGGCCACATCAACCACTCAATTTTCTGGAAGAACCTAACTCCTAATAGCGAAGGTCGCCCAGAGGGTGAACTAGCGGCAGCGATCGATGAATTCTTCGGCAGCTTCGAGAAGTTCCAGGCTCACTTCAACGCAACCGCTCTTGGCATCCAGGGCTCAGGCTGGGCATTCCTGGCTTGGGATTCGCTAGGCGAGAAGCTCATCATCGAGCAGCTTTACGACCAGCAGGGCAACGTGGCTGCGGCCACCATCCCGCTGCTCATGCTCGACATGTGGGAGCACGCTTTCTACCTTGACTATCAGAACGTCAAGGGCGAGTACGTAAAGGCCTTCTGGAACATCGTTTCATGGTCAGACGTGGCAACCCGCTTCGCGGCAGCTCGCAGCCAGACTAAGGGTCTGCTGCTAGGCTAGAGCCTGTAACTCCACCCAACGGCGGGTGGCGAATTTCCCCTTAAATCAAGAAATGCGCCACATTTTTGTCTGGCGCCTTATCCCTGGAGAACTAATGGCTACTCGTGTTGGCATTAACGGTTTCGGCCGTATTGGACGTAACTACCTACGTGCGGAACTAGCAAAGGGCACCGATCTAGAGATCGTTGCTGTAAACGACCTAAGCGACCCTGCATCACTCGCACACCTTCTAAAGTACGACTCAATCACCGGTCGCCTAAACCAGGAAGTAAAGGTTGACGGCCAGAACATCATCGTTGGCGGCAACGTCATCAAGGTTCTTGCAGAGCGCAACCCAGAAGACCTACCTTGGGGCGAACTAAACGTTGACATCGTTATCGAGTCAACCGGTCGCTTCACCGACGCCGAGAAGGCAGCAGCGCACATCAAGGCTGGCGCTAAGAAGGTAATCATCTCTGCACCTGCTACTGGCGATGCAGCAACCTTCGTGATGGGTGTAAACGACCAGGACTACGACCCTGCGAAGCACCACATCATCTCAAATGCATCTTGCACCACTAACTGCTTGGCTCCATTTGCCAAGGTGTTCAACGACAAGTTCGGTATCGAGAACGGTCTAATGACCACCGTTCACGCTTACACCGCGGACCAGAACCTACAGGACGGCCCACACGGCGACCTTCGTCGCGCACGCGCAGCTGCATTGAACATCGTTCCTTCATCAACCGGTGCTGCAAAGGCAATCGGTCTAGTGCTTCCAGAACTTAAGGGCAAGCTAGACGGATACGCACTTCGCGTTCCAGTACCAACTGGTTCAATCACGGACCTAACTTTGGTATCTAAGACCGATGTGACCGTTGACCAGATCAAGGCTGCATACAAGGAAGCTGCTGCATCAGGTCCACTAAAGGGCATCTTGGCTTACACCGAAGACGAGATTGTTTCGTCGGACATCGTTACCGACGCACACTCATCTATCGTTGACGCTGGCCTAATCAAGGTCATCGGTCGCACCGTGAAGATCAGCTCTTGGTATGACAACGAGTGGGGTTACTCAAACCGTCTAGTAGAGCTCACCGAGCTAGTAGCGAGCAAGCTCTAAGCATGCGTCGCCTCGCAGATCTGCCTTCACTTGATGGCAAGCGCGTCATAATCCGCTGTGACCTAAACGTCCCACTGGATGGCGACCGCATCACCGACGACGGCCGTATCGTCGCTTCGGTACCAACCATCAAGTACCTGCTCGACCAGGGTGCAGCGGTTATTGTTATCTCGCACCTCGGCCGACCTGATGGCGCTCCAGACCCTAAGTACTCGCTGGCTCCAGCAGCGAGGCGCTTGGGTGAGTTGCTAGATCAGGACGTATTCTTCGCAACCGACACCGTTGGAAGCGAAGCTAACGGCGCAGTAAAGGCTATGGATCGCGGGGCTGTTGTGGTCCTTGAGAACCTACGCTTTAACGCAGGCGAAACCAGCAAGGACGCAGCGGAGCGCGAAGCATTCGCAGCCAAGTTGGCCGAGTACGCAGACTTCTTCGTGAGTGATGGTTTCGGTGTTGTGCACCGCAAGCAGGCGAGCGTTTACGAATTGGCAAAGCTACTGCCAAGCTGCGGTGGGCTCCTTATCGAGAAGGAACTTGATGTTCTAACTCGACTAACCAGCAACCCTGAGCGTCCTTACGCAGTGGTGCTGGGTGGATCAAAGGTCAGCGACAAGCTTGGCGTAATCGACCACCTTCTTCCAAACGTAAACAAGCTCTTGGTTGGCGGTGGCATGGTGTTCACCTTCCTAGCCGCCCAGGGTCACAAGGTTGGCGCAAGTTTGCTTGAGGTTGATCAGATCGAAACTTGCAAGCAGTATTTGTCTCGCGCCGCAGAAC
>JBFYJA010000074.1:0-4943 GCA_041311675.1 Micrococcales bacterium
ACCTTGTCCCACGGGTAGTGCAACGCAACAGTCGGAGCAATGCCCGAGTACTTGTGCACCTGTGCTGCGTCCTCGACCTTCTCGAATGGATCGCGTGGAACTCCGGCCGAAGGGAAAACACGGAAGCGGGTTCCCGAGTTTCCGAATGCCCAAGATGGCAGTTCGATGGCCTGGTCATTTAGCTTGGCAAATAACTCGCTGGTGGTCATTTTGCGCTTTCTGGTCGATTTATTGAAACGTTTCATTACAATAGCACAATGAGTAAGTCACCGAGCATGCAGGACGTAGCCAAGCTGGCCAAAGTGGCCCTCGGCACCGTTTCCAACGTGCTCAACCAGCCTGAGCTCGTGGCCGAAAAGACCAGAATCAAGGTTCAGGACGCCATCAACCAGCTTGGCTTTGTGCGCAATGACGCCGCCCGCCAGCTTCGAGCTGGGCAGTCCCGCTCGATCGGACTGATTGTGCCGGATGTGCGCAACCCGTTCTTCACCGATGTGGCCCGCGGAGCCGAGGATGCCGCCAATACGCAAAACCTGAGTGTGTTACTAGCTAACTCAGACGACGAAGTCTCCCGTGAGCAGTCGATGGTCGCGCTATTTGAAGAGCAACGCGTTCGTGGAGTACTGGTCTCCCCTGCCGGTGAAGATTTGGAATACCTGAAGCAGGCAAAAAGGCGCGGTCTAAACATCGTGCTAGTTGACCGTAAGTCAAAAGAATTTTCTTCGGTATCGGTGGACGACGTTGCCGGTGGTTATCTTGCCGTGAAGCACCTAATCGAAATTGGCAAAAAGAAAATTGCATTCGTTGGTGGCCCTCTCTCGGTTCCGCAGATTGCGGATCGTTTAGCGGGGGCCAGAAAAGCGATTACCGAAAATGAAAATGTTTCGCTTGAGGTAATTGAAACTTCGACGCTTTCAGTTCAAGCTGGTCGTGCACTGGGTAATCAAATGAAAAACTTTGATGGCGTTTTTGCGGCCAACGATTTGGTGGCGATCGGAATTATGCAAGCTTGCATGGTTGACGGCGAAATCAACATTCCAAATGACTTAGCACTCATTGGTTACGACGACATCGACTTTGCATCGGCGGCAATCGTGCCACTCACATCGGTAAGACAACCGAGTGCCGAAATCGGTAATGCTGCAATTGAATTACTCAACAGTTCCGAAATCCGAAACGTTGAGTTTCAACCAGAACTAGTTATTCGCGCATCAACTAACTGAGCGGTAATCCCACTTCTTCAATAGTTGCGGAGTAAACGCAAGCACACCGATGACGCGGCCGGTCATTCCACCGGCTACTTCGGTGCTGATGTAACGACCATCCAACGCAGCAAGTTCGTGCTCTGAACCATCTGCCAAAATTGCATAGGCGCGCAGCTTGTCCGGGCCAATCGGGTCGGTAAACCCACCCTTCATCTCTTCGCTTGTGAGCTTGAGTGCCTTTACCTGCCCAACAACTGAGCCAATCTCAAAGCTGTGATCTCCAATGGTCCAGTGCACCCAGGCTCGTTCCTTGTCTCGCAAGAGCCCTAGGTGGTGACGCCCATCGATGCCGATGCCAATGCCGCCAGCACCTTCACCTTCGAGCTCGGCCACCAATGCAAAGTGTCGCGTGGTCTGACGCCGAGAGACAAAACCCTTAAACAAGATGCCATCGGCGGTTTGCTCAGTATTTTCCTTAGGCCAAGAACCAACCGAAATCCATTCCTCCGGCAGCATCGATGTTGAATCCAAAACTTCGTGAACTGTCTTTTCGGAAGCCGGCTGAATCGGTGCACCGAGTTGTGGCCAACCATCAACCCAATCGATTTCAACCGCACAAGTTTCGCGACCCATTACAAACCACTCTGGTGATGCTCCCTTTGGACGTGTGCCATGGAATACCATCACCCAAGAACCATCTGGACGTTGTACCAAATCGGCGTGACCGGTTTGCTGAATTGTGTAATCGGTGCCTCGGTTCGAAAGCAAGATACCTTTCGGATCCGCATCGTATGGTCCGGCAAGGTGCTTGGAGCGCGCGAGCGAAACCGCGTGGCCTCTCTCGGTGCCACCCTCGGCAATCAGAATGTAGTACCAGTCATCAATCTTGTAGATGTGCGGGCCTTCCGGAAATTTTCCTCCGTTACCCTGCCAAACCAAATATGGTTCGCCGATTGTTTCACCGGTCGATGTGTTGATTTCAACCTGAGCCAATCCTTGAAGCGGTAAAGAGGCATAGGTCATGAAACAGCGGCCATCTTCTTCCCAGAACAAATCTGGGTCGATTCCAAAGACGTCGATGCGCACCGCATCACTCCATGGGCCTTCAATGTTTTCTGCCGAGACCAGCACTTGCCACTTGCCATCAGTCAAAGTTGTGATCATCCAAAACTTGCCGTCGTGGTGGCGAATGGTAGGAGCGAAAATACCGCCTGAGTTCTGCTGCCCTTCAATGTTCAGCTGCGCTCGGGTTGGTAACGCATGTCCAGCAAAGGTCCAATTGACCAAGTCCTTTGATGAGTGCACTGGCACGCCAGGGGCATATTCAAAGCTGGAGTTGGCAATGTAATAGGTGTCGTCCACCCGCACAATCGATGGGTCTGGGTAGAAACCTGGGATGATCGGTCGGTCGAGCTCCAATGCCCACGGGTACTTTGGCTTGTTCATTAGGCTCCCTTGATGATCTCGGCCATGCGGTTTAGCGCCTGGTCTTGCAGTGGATTTTCGTTTGGTAAGTCGTTCAAAAAGCCGTGTAGCGAACCAACGATGACTTCTTCTTCGATTGGCACACCGGCTTCGCGCAGCTTGGCGGCCCAAGGCTCTCCGCTTGAGCGAAGGATGTCGAAGTCGGCGTGAATGAAGTAGTGCTTCGGCAAATTATGAAGTTTGTCGGTTTCTGCGGGCCAAGAATAGAACTCTCGGTTGTCATCTGGATTTGGATCAAGCCATTCGTTGTGACCGATCAACAGTTGCTGGGGTCTGCCGAAGTGGTCGTCGCAGTGTTTTTGTAATTCAGTTGTTGGTGCTAGCTCCTCTCGATGTCCAACCGGATAAATCGGCAGAACACCGGCAACATCAATTCCTCTGTCACGCAACATCAGCGCAAGTGAACCGGCAAGACATGCCCCGGCACTTCCGCCGCCAAGAAACACTCGCTTCTGATCGAAGGCCAGTTTTTCGAAATTCTTCAGCACCCATTCGGCAACTGCGAGTACATCTTGCTGAGGCGATGGAAATTTGATTTCATCCGTGCAGAGTCGATAGTCAATTGAGACCACAAGAGCTTTAGCGCGATGTGAAATTTCAAAAGCTGTGACTTGTCCCTCTGGCATATCCAAGCCGCCACCCATGAAAGCGCCGCCATGCATCCAAAGGAGCAACGGAAGTTTGCCGGCAACTTGCTTTGGTCGATAGATACGAATAGGAACAGCACCAACCTTGTGGTCCATTACTTCAATGTCGCCTGGGGCAACGTATCGTGAAATGGTTTCGCGTTCTTCTGCGGAGCGGCGAGCGCTCATCTCCTCGAAGGTGAAGGGTGCATTCGCAAAAATCGGTGACGGCGTCATTCTGTTAGTTTGCCTGAAGAGCTCGACTCGGAACTATCAGTTAGCAAGTGACCATAATCGTCTGCCCTGATGGAACCGGGACTTCTCTTCCATCAGGCAGCACGATAAGGCCAGAAGCCAGTGCTGGAGCAGTAACCTCGACCTCGATGGCACCGCCCTCGCGACGCCAGCCGGCAGCGATTGTGCCGAACGGGGTCTTCAAGGTTGTAGCGGCATCAGGCACACGATCGTCGAAAGTTGGCTGCACAACGAACTCTTGATAGCCGGGACGGGTTGCCTTGAGGCCAACAACATTGTGGTGCAAGAAAGAAATCACCGCACCCTTTGAGTAGTGGTTTAGTGACATCTGAGGTTTGCCGTCTTCGCTGATGCCTTCCCACAATTCCCAAACCGTGGTGGCACCCTTGTTTCGCATGTAAAGCCAAGATGGTTGCTGTTCTTGGAATAGCAAATCAAAAGCAGTTTCAGCTTGACCGTTTTCAGCGAGCATCGGAAGCAGGTAAACAGTGGAGAGGAATCCGGTGCCGAGACGATTTCCATTTGCTTTGATGATTGAAGCCAGTTCTGCAGCAACCGCTTCCTTGTTTTCAATCAAACCGAATTGCAAAGCACGAGCCATTGCAGCCTGTGACTTTGTTTTGACGCAACCGTAACCATCCAAGAACTCCAACTGCCAAGCAGCTTTTATGTTTTGCGCAAGGTCGCCATACTTTTCGGCAAGTTCTGTTGGCTTCGCAAGGATGCGACAAATTTCGGCGAAGTCTCGGCAGGAACGATAGAGGTATGCCGTTGCCACCTCGCTTCGATCTAGCGAAGTAAACGTGAAGGGATTGCCTGCAGGAACTCCAGGCTCAAACCACTCACCCCAGTGGTAACCGGTGTCCCATAGGTACTTTTCGTGTGGCATTGGTTCGCCGGTGCGGTCTGAGTGACGACCTTCTTCGGCGGAACGGAGTCCGTAACCAATCCACTTCTGCATTGCATCAAAACATTCTTCGAGTGCTTCGGTTTTGGCATATGCACGATAGGCCGCAAGCGGAGCCTGCACGATTACGTCTCCCCAGCCAGCCGATCCGTTCAGAATGTCGATGTGTGAACCCCAGGCTGCACTCTTGGTGGCCGGGCTGATGTTGGCGATGCGGCCATCGCCATTCTGGTCAAGCACCACGTCGGCCAACCACTTACGGCTAAAGGCGTCCACGTCGTATAGGTAGGCGGCGGTGTCGACAAAGATCTGCCAGTCGCCTGTCCAGCCAGCACGCTCACGGGTTGGGCAGTCGGTAGGGACATCAACGGCATTGCCCAGGAACGACCACTCAGCTGCCGAGTGCAGCCAGGTTAGCCTGCGGTCGGAAGACGTGAATGTGCCGAGCTTTTCGAAGTCGGTGTG
>JBFYJA010000075.1:0-4908 GCA_041311675.1 Micrococcales bacterium
AGGTCGCCGTTATCGCGAACCGAGCTGATGGCACCCTTCCATTCGGTGCGTGGCTTATCTCGCTTGATTGGTTCGTTGCTGAAGCTCGAGCCGATGCTGCGACTGACACCTGATTCGCGCCAGTCGATCAGTGAATCTGGAATCTCGGCGAGGAAGCGGCTCGGGATTGAGCTTTCGCTCTCGCCAAATGTGGTGCGCTGCATGGCAAGCGAAAGGTGCAGCTTCTTTTTTGCGCGAGTGATGCCCACGTAGAACAAACGTCGTTCTTCGGCAAGACCACCTGGCACGATGAACGACATCTTGTGCGGCAGCAGAGATTCTTCGATTCCTGTTAGGAACACCGCGTCGTATTCGAGACCCTTTGCGGTGTGCAAAGTCATCAGCGAAACTGTTCCAGATTCATCGTCGATTTCATCGGCAGCGGCAACCAATGCAACTTCGTTTAAGAAGTCAGGAAGTCGACCTTCGGGATTGTTGCGTTGGAAGTCTTTGGCAACCGAAACTAATTCCTCGAGGTTCTCTACGCGAGCTTCATCTTGTGGGTCGCGAGAGTTACGCAGCGCTTCGAGCATTCCACTCTTGTTGAGCACGCCGAGCAAAATCTTGTCTACCGGTTCGGTGGCAATCTGCACTTCGAATTCTTCTAGCAGAGCATGCAGTCCACGAATTGCGGTGGCAATCTTTGGTCCGAAACCTAAATCGAATGCAAGCGCCTCACGTAGAGAGATGTTGTGTTTAGCTGCAGCATTTGCAATCGCGGTTTCCGATGCATCTCCGATGCCGCGCTTTGGCACGTTCAGAATTCTTCGAGTTGCGAGGTCGTCCTTCGGGTTTGCAATAGCAACCAGGTAACCAAAGGCATCCTTGATTTCGGCTCGCTCGTAGAACTTGGTGCCGCCAACCACGCGGTATGGCAGACCGGAGCGGATGAAGATTTCTTCAAGGGCACGGGTCTGAGCGTTGGTGCGGTAGAACACCGCAATGTCGCGGTAGCTAGTGCCGGCGCGGTGTAGATCGCCAATTTCATCGGCAATGAACTGGGCTTCATCGTGGGCGCTGTAGCCGGTGTAGCCAACGATTTTGTCGCCGTCGCCGCTGTCGGTCCAGAGGTTTTTGTTTGGACGATCGAAGTTGTTTCCGATCACCGCGTTGGCTGCGGTCAAAATGTTTTGCGTAGAGCGGTAGTTCTGCTCGAGCAAAATCGTCTTGGCGCCAACAAAATCTTTTTCGAATTCTGAGATGTTGCGAATGTCTGCACCGCGGAATGCGTAGATTGACTGGTCGCTGTCTCCCACCACAGTCAAGCTCGCGGGGTTGCTACCCATGGTCAGTTCGCGAATCAATGAGTACTGAGCGTGATTGGTGTCTTGGTATTCGTCAACCAAAATGTGGCGGAACTTTTTGCGATAGACCTCGGCAACTTCTGGGAAGGCACGGAACAGGTAAACCGTTTCGCCAATTAGGTCGTCAAAGTCAAAAGCGTTGTTGCGACGGAGTTCACTTTGGTATTGCGAGAACAATTCGGCAATCGCGCGAGCCTTTGGATCGTTCATGTCAGAGTTGCGAGCAAAACTTGCTGCATCGTTGAGTTCGTTCTTGGCATTAGAAATTGCAGATGCCAGACCGGCAGGAGTTAGTCCGTGAACATCGGCACCAGCATCTTTGATTAGGCGTTTCAAGATGGCGCGTGAATCGCCGCTGTCATAGATGGTGAAGTTGCCGTCGTGACCAAGTCGCTCGGCTTCGCGGCGAAGAATGGCGACACAGGCCGAGTGGAAAGTCTTGATCCACATGCCGTCTGCCGATTCGCCAAGTAGGTGCTTGATGCGCTCGCGCATTTCGGCTGCTGCTTTGTTGGTGAATGTGATTGCCAGAATCTGGCTCGGCCAGGCTTCCTTGTTGGCAAGCAGATGGGCGATGCGATGGGTCAAAACCCTGGTCTTACCCGAACCGGCTCCAGCCACAATCAACAGTGCTGGGCCGCGATACTCAACGGCGGCCCGCTGCTGCGGGTTGAGACCCTCCACCAGCTTGTCGCTGTGGTTTGGCACGCTAAAGAGTTCGAGTTCGGACATAACTTGCCAAGTTTAGGCGAGGCAGGCGACAAGCAAATCGGGCTGGTCGGCAAAGATGCCGTCAGCCTCGGTGGCAATCAGCTGTGCGTAGTATTCATCGATGCTGTACTCGGCATCCTCGGCTTTAGCTGTCCACAGGTAGGCCGGCTTACCCCAAGAATGAGCAAGCCCGATGTAGTCGTGCTCCAACAAACGGATGTCGAAGCTGATGCCGTCGATTTCCGGTTCGATCTGATTCAGGTATGACTCTTCAAGTGGCACCTGAAACAGGAATACGTATTGTGCGATGTCGCCGAGCACTCGCTTGGCCTGCTGCAAAATCGGGTACTCAAAACTTTCGATAATCAAACTGATGCCGCGTTCTTTGTAATTTGATGCGTCGAGCGCGCGTTTCAATATGGCAACCACCGGAATATTGTTGGCGGCAAAAAGCAATCCATTTTTGATTTCGAGAATCAAAGTTTTGTTATTCGCAAAATCGCTTGCCAATAATTCATCGACGGTTGGAATCAAAAACTCGCCATCAAACTTGGCGCTACCAGGGCGAAGATCTGGCAGTCGTTCAATTGCACGCAAAGTTTTAATTTCAGCGAGAGTGAAGTCTTCGGTGTACCAATCTTTGGTTTTTCTTGATTCGAATTCCGGATGACTCGCAATGTCAGTAGTGGTCGACAAATAGTTGTCGTGTCGAATTACTAGATGACCATCTGAAGTTGGTACCAGATCGCATTCGATTGCGTCTGCGCCTTGCGCAAACGCCAGCTCAAAAGCCTCAAGCGTGTTTTCTGGGCGATAGCCCGAAGCTCCCCGATGCCCGAAAACTAGGGTCAAGGGCTATTCCCACTCGATGGTGCCAGGTGGTTTCGAAGTCACGTCGAGCACTACGCGGTTTACGCCGGCAACCTCGTTGGTGATTCGGTTCGAAACCTTGGCCAACAAATCGTATGGCAGACGAGTCCAGTCGGCAGTCATCGCGTCTTCCGATGATACCGGACGAAGCACGATTGGGTGACCGTAGGTGCGGCCGTCACCCTGCACACCAACGCTGCGAACATCGGCAAGGAGCACAACCGGGCACTGCCAGATTTCTCCGTCGAGACCAGCGGCAGTTAGTTCCTCGCGCACGATTGCATCTGCCTTGCGCAGCAGATCCAAGCGCTCCTTGTTTACTTCGCCAACGATTCGAATTCCTAGGCCAGGACCAGGGAACGGCTGACGTTGAACAATCTCGTGAGGTAAACCAAGCTCGGCACCGATGGCGCGAACCTCGTCTTTGAACAATGTGCGCAGCGGTTCAACCAATTCGAACTGCAGGTCTTCAGGAAGTCCACCAACGTTGTGGTGGCTCTTGATGCCCGCCGTTACTCCGCCACCAGACTCAACTACGTCTGGGTAGAGAGTTCCCTGCACCAAGAATTTGATTGGTCGGTTGTCTGCCTTCGCTTCGGCGATGAGCGCAGCCTGCGCCTCTTCAAAGGTGCGGATGAATTCGCGGCCGATAATCTTGCGCTTGGTCTCCGGATCGCTCACGCCAGATAGTGCATCCAAGAACTTCTGTTCTGCGTCGACAACTACAAGTCGGATACCGGTTGCCGCAACATAGTCGCGCTCAACCTGCTCGGCTTCGCCCTCGCGAAGTAGTCCGTGGTTTACGAAGACACATACCAACTGGTCGCCAACTGCCTTGTGCACCAACGCTGCAGCAACGGCTGAGTCGACTCCACCAGAGAGACCACAGATTACGCGGTCGTTGCCAACCTGTGCGCGGATCTTTTCAACCTGTTCGGCGATGACATTGCCAGAGTTCCAGGTAGCTGGAATGCCGGCTGCGTTGTGCAAGAAATTGGTCAAAACATTCTGACCATACTCAGAGTGCTTTACTTCAGGGTGCCACTGCACTCCGTAAATCTTTTTCTCGCTGTTGGCAAAAGCTGCTACCGGAGTAGTTTCGGTTGAAGCCAAAACTTCAAAGCCAGCAGGTGCTTCCATTACCTGGTCGCCGTGTGACATCCAGCAAATTTGTTGCGCTGGCTGACCGGCAAGAATTTCTCCGCCAGCCTTTACGTTTAGCTCGGTTGCTCCGTATTCCTTCTTGCCAGTTGCATCAACACGTCCACCGAGCGCGTTTGCCAAAGTTTGGAAACCGTAACAAATACCGAGCACCGGAATGCCAAGTTCAAGAATTTCGCGGTCTAGTTGAGGTGAGCCAGCTTCGTAAACCGATGACGGTCCGCCAGACAAAATAATCGCGAGTGGATTCTTTGCCTTAACTTCGGCAGCGGTGACATTGTGGTGAACGATCTCGCTATAAACATTTGCTTCACGCACACGACGAGCGATGAGCTGCGCGTACTGCGCACCGAAGTCGACAACCAGTACTGGTCTATTCATTGGTTTTGTATCCTTCGGCAAGTTTGGTGAAGTGTCGCTCGGTAAAGAATGAAAGGAATGGCACCACTCCGCCAAGCGCAATGATCAAAAACTTGCCGATGCCCCAGCGAAGCATGGTCCAAAGTCGGAAGTCGCCAAACAAATAGGCCACGTAAAGCCAGCCATGCACAATCAAAGAAATTGTGGTGATGTCGATCCCCGATTCAGGAAAACCAACTTTGTTGCCGCTGGCATCTTCTGTGTAATAAGCCAGGGTTAGAAAACCATTTGGGCCAGCCAACCAGAGGTCGGCATGCACGCTCAGGCGAATACCCCAAAGCACCATTATGAATATCAAAAAGATTCCGGTGATGTAAGAGGTGGCCTTGAAAAACTTCAAAACACCGCTTGCGAGTTGAGTTTGAGGGGTCATTGGGCTAGTTTACCTTTTGCCCGCCAGCAA
>JBFYJA010000076.1:0-4856 GCA_041311675.1 Micrococcales bacterium
TCTCGGCCAGCTAAACGCAACCATCGCCAACGGTGGTCCTGGTTGCACATTGCTCACTATCGAGAAATTGACCGGACTAACAATTCCTTATCTTGCGATGATCGACTTCAAAGGCGTGATCGAACTATCAAACGCAATCGGTGGAGTTGAAGTTTGTGTTGCCAATGAGATCAACGATCCATACACCCAGACTTACTTGCAACCGGGTAAATACACATTGCAAGGTAAAGCAGCGCTTCAGTTCTTGAGAACTCGTCACGGAGTGGGAGACGGCTCTGATCTAAGTCGTATTTCCAATCAGCAAGTTTTCCTAACCTCGCTAGTCAGAAAAATTAAGAGCAACGGCGTACTCGCCAATCCTGTGCAGCTTTACTCGCTTGCAAATGCGGCTGCTCGAAACATGAAACTTTCACAATCACTTACCGATCTCAACACAATGGTTTCCCTCGCGGGAGCTCTTCGCAGTGTTGAACTCGACAAGATGGTGTTCCTACAAGTTCCATCACACGGCGGACTCCCTGCTCCTTACTCAGGTCGTGTAATGCCTAACTACGAGCAAGCTAGCGTGCTGTTCACCAAACTCGTCAACGATGAACCAATCATTCTTAGTGCCAAGAACACCGGTCAGGGAGCAGTGTTAGCATCACCTTCTCCAACACCAACTACCAAGACCACTGCCACCCCAACACCTTCACCAACCTCAGATCTTGATTGGGCCACTGGCACCAACGCAGCCACAACCACCTGCTCGAACTAGGGGTGGAACAGCCACAGCCTGTCGGCTAAACTGTTCAGGTTGTACTCAGGAGTCGTCGCATAGCCCGGTCGAGTGCGCCTCACTGCTAATGAGGTAAGGATCTAAAGTCCTTCGGAGGTTCAAATCCTCTCGACTCCGCAAAAGTTGAATCCCCTCAAGTTAGACTTAGATCAAATCTTGGGGGGATTTCTTTTGAAGAAAATATCTGCGTTAGTTTCAACATTTATCGTTTTTGCGACGTTGGCGCTTGTCTCACCGACTGCAGCTAATGCGGATTCACGGTTAACTGCATCGACTTCTCTAAAGACTGTCTTTCTGGGCACGTCATCAATCGTTTCTACATCCGCCTCATCAGTTTCGGAGAAGACGACAAGTACCGATTGGAACAACCTAAAGCATGAGGTTATTGCTACCCAACGAGGTGTGTTTACACTAAAAGCTGAATTTTCGCAGAAGACCGGTGGAGTCTGCAATGGAACAGTCACCACACCAAATGCAGGGTCGCAGGTTTGTACATCTGTATTTTCAACGAAGAAAAACGTTTTGTACACCACATACACTTCGTCGAGTGCGACAACTAGTTCAGTCACTTTTACTCAGACCGCCGGACAATCGCAGATGTATAGAATCCGAGCTTGGATTGACAGAAATAACAACGATCAAATTGATCTTTACGAACCATCCTCTGCCATTCAAACCATAAGCATGGTGGACCCTTCCGCTGCGAAGAGTTACTTACATTTTGGAGTTGAGCCACCTCGTTTTACCGAGGGTAAAGTGACTGCCTCAATATCCAGCGGAACTTCTCGTGCAATTGAAATGATGAACCCAGACTTGGTCACCATGAAAGTTCACTCTTGTGACCTGCGCTTTTGTGAGCGAATTTCTGGTGCGACAACATATAACTATCATCCTCAACTAGCTAGGTATGAGTTCACTACAGCGGTCCCTCAGGTTGGGCTAGGAACATATGCGGTTGAGATGTTCTATAGAAAAGATGCCTCCAGCAACGTTTTGATGGACACCATAACTTTCGATTACAAAACCCCGACTCCGATGGGGGTGAAGACTGAAGTTGTCGCACAATCGTCAACTACAGTGCTTGACACCGGCATGAGCGCAGGAATAAATCCTCGACTTAGGACCACGATGTCTGCACCAGGGGTTGGAAATTTTGTATACAAAGCGCAATTCTCTGACCCGAATCCGAGTTTGATTGCTGGAAGACCAGTCTTTGTTTTCTTGAACACTATAGATCTTGCTAACTTGTCGCAGTTACGAGTCAATGGTGTTCAAATTTCAACGACAAACAAAGACCAGGTCATTCTCTCTAGGTCAACTGATGCGGATGGACTATTGACGCTAAATATTCAGTATGCCGGCCGTGCGCAGGAGCAGTTAAAAATTGACATTCAGATCAATGGAATGCGCCCATACGAATTTGCTAACCCTGGCAGTGAAGAAGCAATTCTTTGGGACGTTATCGAAGCGAGAAATATTGCGCTTTCGGCCAGTAGCAGCACCGGAACCAGCGAAAACCCGATCACCTTAAACGCGAATGTATTCGGACCCCAGGGTGGAGCTGCTGTAGATGGCACTGTCTTGTTCTCTGGCGATTCAGTATTTACCTTCGACACGCCAGTAGTGCCGGTATCGCTCGGTTCAAGCATTTCGACCATCTTGCGCATTAGCAACTTTTCAAACGAAACAGGAACAGGTTTTGTTTATGCACGCACGCTTTCTAATGGGGAATGGATCTCTGCAAAGCTGCAAATTAGTTGGAAGGGCTATGGCCTACAAGTATTTGTTGGCTCACTACCCACGGACACAATAACCACTCCAACTCCGACAATCACATCTAGCGTTGTTCTCAAAGCTGGCGTGATATACGTTTCCGTTTTCGGGGTTTCAACTAGCGATAGCGTGCTGATTGTGCGAAACGGTTACAAATATTCAGCTATCTTAAGTGCGGACAAGACCTATCAATACAAGAACTTCACTGCTGGCTCTGTGCCCACTTCGAAAATAGAGATTTACGTCAACGGCAAGTTGCTCAGCGGTAAAACTGTTTAGTTTCAAGCAGGTAGCATTTCTAAGTGCACCAGCCTAGGAAGTCAGGCCTATCTTTAGGCGACATAATGCTGCTGGTGGTTGCTGCCTTTTGGGGTTCCACTTATCTTGTAGTCAAAGAACTCGGCAACGTCGGTGAAATCACCGGCATGATGGCGCTTCGATTCGTCATTGCTTCAGCAGCCCTTTGGATTTACTGGGCTTTCACAAGAACCAAATTTCAAAAACAAGAATGGTTGCTCGGCATCGCATTTGGTGTTTCTCAAATTATTGTTCTGAATCTTGAAGCACAAAGCGTCCACTACACCTCCGCAACAAATGGCGGATTGATCATTGCGCTTTCGATTGTCTCTGTCCCGATTCTCGAGAGTGCGTGGCGCAAAAACTGGTTGCCAAAAAAGTTTTTCCTAGCAACGTTGATTGCGCTTATTGGAGTATTTCTTCTCATCATTGGAAATGGCTTTGTGCAGCCAAACATCGGTGATCTACTTATGTTCATTGCCGTGATCTTGCGAACTGTGCATTTCGTTGCTCTCGGAATATTCACGCAAGGTAAAACTTATTCGCCGGTGAACCTAACAGTCATAATGGTCACTACATCGGGCATCATCATGGCGTTTGTGAACCCGGTAGGTGCAATCAAGAACGCAATTCTCTACACACCTTTCGACTGGACGCTGATGCTCTTCTTAGCGCTCATCTGCACGTCCGCTGCGTTTATCGGAATGAACTGGGCGGTGAAGCACACCTCAGCATCGCGTGCCAGCTTACTACTTGGCACCGAACCGGTTTGGTCGACTGTCGTCGCGACAATCGTCGGCGGCGAATTGATGGGTCCTATGGGAATTCTTGGAACGCTGCTAATTCTTGGCGGCACTTATTGGGGAACGGCCATAGAGTCCCGTCACCGCCTCAAATAGGGGCTAGATTCCAGCCAATTTCTCGGTATAGAATTACAAGGTTGCCGAGTGCAACAAAACCCAGCGCCTGTGGCTCAACGGATAGAGCATCTGACTACGGATCAGAAGGTTGGGGGTTCGAGTCCCTCCAGGCGCACAAAAACCCAGTTTCTTCTCACGAGAGCTGGGTTTTTACTTTTTCAGGACCTCCGCAACAAATAAAGAGTATTTGCAATTCTGCAGTTACTTAACTTACGAAAAATCTTGGATTTAAGTACTGTTTGTAGCAATTGAGGTGCAAAGGAGCACGGTGTGCTTAACGTTCTAATTCTTTCGGGTCATATGACATCGGAGCACGACAACAAATTTCGTAGCTTCCGCCAACATAATCAATGGCTGACTACTCTTCTCGAAGACACCGGAAGATTCAAGGTTCGAGTTGTCGAAGACCCGCGGGGGCTCCCATATTCAGTAATAAGTAAGTACGACTTGCTGCTCGTTATATTCGAAGGCCGCGATGGATATCACGATCGTGCTACCGGATTTGGTGCCGAAACCGATGCAGCGATACTTAAGTTCGTTCACGATGACGGCAAGGGAATTGTTTGGTTCCACGGTTCTTCAGTTCAGGAAGATGACTGGGGTTACCCAGAGGAATACAACATCATGCGTGGTGCCAAGTTGAGTGTGCCAACCGGTATTCGCCCGCGTCCATGGGGTGAGGCACTACTGCACACTGCAAATCCACGTCACGCAATCACCGAAGGCATCAATGAAACTTGGACAGTAACCGGCGATGACATTTTGGTTGGCGTTGAGCTCTATGACGGAGCGCAGGTATTGCTCACCACATTTGATGACATTGAGGCATATCAAAAGGCGCCAGTGTGGCCGATGTCGCATTACCCTGTGAACATCCCAGATGGTGACTTAGCAAAGCTCCCAGGCATCAATTCCCATCAGCCCCTCGCTTGGATCAACGAATACGGCAAAGGTCGTTCATTCACCATCACCATTGGTCACGACATCGATACTTTCCGACGCATCGAATTCATCCGCATGTTCCCACGCGGAGCCGAATGGGCGGCAATTGGTGTAGTCACACTCACCGGCCCAGACCGACGTGGAGA
>JBFYJA010000009.1:0-13467 GCA_041311675.1 Micrococcales bacterium
CGAAAATGCGCTTCTGTGAATCGGTTTCCACGGTTGAACCGGACTTTGATGAAACGATAATCGCTGTCTTCTGAAGGTCGCCAGCAAGTGCAGCGCCAACCTGATCCGCGTTAGTTGAATCCAGCACAACGAGCTCAACGCCTGCAGTGCCGGTTATAACCTCAGGCGCTAGGGAAGATCCGCCCATGCCACAAAGAACAAAGCGAGTAATACCCTTGTCGCGAAACTCATCGCGAAGCGCAAGAATGTCAGCGACCACAGCCTGAGAGTGAGTCGATGAGGTAACCCAGCCGAGACGAATAGAAGACTCTGACTCTGCGTCTTTACCCCAGAGAGTGAAGTCCTTAGCGGCGATGCGACTGGCAACCTTGTCGGCGATCAGCTGAGGAACAAATTCAGAAACCGCAGCGGCAGCGGAACCGCCTGCGACTACCTTTAGAGATGACAATGTATTCCTTTACTTTGCTGCGTTTAGTGCGTTGGTCACTGATTCAAGAAGTTCGTTCCACGAAACGATGAACTTGTCGACACCTTCAGTTTCGAGTAGTTCAGTTACGTCATCGTAAGAAACACCAGCAGCAGCTACGGCAGACATAACTGCCTCTGCTTCTGCGTAGTGGTTAGTGATCGAGTTAGCTGGAACAACTCCGTGATCAAATACTGCTTCCATGGTTTTCTCAGGCATGGTGTTTACCAACTGAGGGGCAACCAACTCGGTTACATAAAGGGTGTCCAGTAGGTTTGGGTCCTTCACGCCAGTTGATGCCATTAGCGGACGCTGTACGTTTGCTCCAGCGGCTGCCAGAGCAGCCCAACGAGCGTTGTCAAATTCCTGCTCAAACACCTGATAGGCGAGACGTGCGTTTGCAAGCGCAGCCTTGTTCTGCAACTCAGTGTTACCGGCAGCAGCCAGTCGCTTGTTGATCTCTAGGTCTACGCGAGAAACAAAGAACGAAGCAACAGAGTGAATCTTGGTGAGATCGTGACCGTTTGCTTTCGCCTGTTCAATGCCAGCGATATACGCGGCAATTACGTCGCGGTAACGCTGAAGCGAGAAAATCAAAGTCACGTTAACGCTGATTCCACTTGCGATGGTCTCAGTGATTGCAGCTAGACCGTTCTTGGTAGCGGGAATCTTAATCATTACGTTTTCGCGATCCACCTTGGCAAAGAGTTCCTTAGCCTGCTTTGCAGTGCCAGCGGCATCATGGGCGAGACCAGGCTCAACCTCAATTGAAACGCGGCCGTCAAAGCCGTTGGTGTCACGGTATACGCCAGCAAAGATGTCGCAAGCTTCGGCAACATCCAGTGTGGTGATCTCGAAGACAGCCTTCGCTGCATCTGCGCCTTCGGCTGCAAGAGCGGAAACCTGGTCGCCATAGCCTTCACCCTTTGAAAGAGCACCGGCAAAAATGGTTGGGTTGGTGGTGACACCAGATACCGAACGAGATGAAATTAGGTCCTTTAGTTGACCCGAACGAATGCGGGTGCGTGAAAGGTCGTCGAGCCAGATGCTGACACCGTTTGCAGCTAGTTGAGCTAGTGGATTGGTCATCTTTATTTCCTTTACTTCGCCGCAGCGATTGAGTCGTGTGCTGCAACAACTACGTTTTCTGCAGTCATTCCAAATTCACGGAATAGAGTCTTGGCATCTGCCGAAGCACCGAAGTGCTCAATTGAAACACTGCGACCGAACGGACCAACATACTTTGTCCAACCAAGAGCAAGTCCGGCTTCAACCGACACTCGAGCTTTGACATTCTTTGGAAGTACAGATTCGCGATAGCCGTCGCTCTGCTCGTCGAACCATTCCAAACATGGAGCTGATACAACACGGGTAGCGATTCCTTGAGCTTCTAACTGCAAGCGTGCTGCAACTGCAAGCTGAACTTCACTTCCAGTAGCAATCAAAATCAATTCAGGATTTCCGTTTGCAGCGTCAACCAAGGTATAAGCACCCTTGGCTACGTTGTCGGCAGTCGCGTAAACCGCTCCGGTCTCGTCCGCTTCGCCACGCTTGAACACTGGAATGTTCTGACGGGTTAGCGCAATACCGGCTGGGCCTTGACGACGCTCAAGCATGGTCTTCCACGCGTATGCAACTTCGTTTGCATCGGCGGGGCGAACCATGTCCAAGTTAGGAATCGCACGGAGTGTCGCGATCTGCTCAATTGGCTGGTGAGTCGGACCGTCTTCACCGACTGCAACTGAATCGTGAGTCCAAACAAAAATGCTCGGTACATTCATCAACGCTGCGAGACGAACAGCAGGACGCATGTAGTCAGAGAAGATTAAGAATGTTCCACCAAATGCACGAGTGTTTCCGTGCAGGGTAATTCCGTTCAGGATCGAAGCCATTGCGTGTTCGCGAATACCAAAGTGCAATACGCGGCCGTACTGGTCGCCAGACCACTCGTGAGTAGACCACTCACTTGGAACGAATGACTTTGCACCCTTGATAGTGGTTAGGTTCGAGTCAGCTAGGTCGGCTGAGCCACCCCAGAACTCAGGCATTACCTGAGCAATCGCGTTGATTACCTGACCAGAAGCTGCACGGGTAGCGATTTCGGTGCCACCTTCGAAAGTTGGAAGTGCAGACGCCAGTTCGGCAGGAGCCTTACCGCTAACGATTCGGTCGAGTAGTTTCTTCTGCTCAGGATTCGAAGCAGACCAAGCGTCAAACTTTGACTGCCATGCGGCACGCACCTGGTCTGCGTGCTTCTGGTAGCCGCGGGTGTGCGCAAATACATCGGCATCTACCTGGAAGTTCTGCTCAGGATCAAATCCAAGTGCAGACTTCAAACCAGCAAGTTCTTCTGCGCCAAGTGCAGATCCGTGAATTTTTCCGGTGTTCTGTTTCTTAGGTGAAGGCCAGCCGATGATGGTGCGAAGAGTGATCAGCGATGGCTTGTCGGTAACTGACTTTGCCTTTTCGATTGCCGCATAAAGTTCTGCAACATCTTCCACGTAGTTTCCGGTTTTCTTCCAGTCAACAACCTGTGTGTGCCAACCGTATGACTCGTAGCGAGCACTTAGGTTTTCGGTGAAGGCGATGTTCGTGTCGTCTTCGATTGAAATCTGGTTTGAGTCATAGATGACTACTAGATTGCCGAGCTTTTGATGCCCGGCAAGCGATGCAGCTTCAGCTGTTACACCTTCCTGCATATCTCCGTCACCAGCGATGACATAAACGAAGTGATCGAACGGCGAGGTTCCCTGAGGTGCATCCGCGTCGAATAGTCCACGTTCGTAACGTGCTGCGTACGCAAAACCAGTTGCAGATGCCAAACCTTGACCTAGCGGACCGGTGGTAATTTCTACACCCTTGGTGTGTCCATACTCAGGGTGTCCAGGAGTTGCAGAACCCCAGGTACGTAGCGACTTCAAGTCGTCAAGCTCTAGGCCGTATCCGTGCAAGAATAGCTGGTTGTAAAGCGTTAGTGAGCTGTGACCGATTGAAAGAATGAAACGGTCACGACCAATCCACTTTTCGTCCGAAGGATCGTGACGCATGACCTTGTTGAACAAGAGGTAGGCAACCGGCGCCATCGAAATGGCAGTACCAGGGTGACCATTTCCTACTTTTTCCACTGCATCTGCTGCGAGTACCTTTGCGGTGTTTACTGCCTTGGTATCAAGGTCGGTCCACTGAAATGCTGACAAAACAGCTCCTTATTTATATGAGGAAAATACGATGTGGCGTCTATGCCGATAGAGAAGGTACTGGCTGCGGAAAAGGCCAAATCTCGTAATGCCCATTCTAATAGCGGGGTAGAGGCCAACCGGAATAAGGGGTAGGGCAATTCGCTTAGACTTTTAGCGATGTCAAAAGCAGCTAAAAACCCTCTTATTAAGGCCAAGGCCTATTTGGCGCTAACCAAACCTAGGGTCATCGAATTACTGCTAATCACCACGGTGCCAACCATGATTTTGGCCCAGCGCGGTATGCCTAGCCTCTGGCTAGTTTTAGCCACCCTGCTCGGCGGGGCCTTGAGTGCGGGCTCGGCCAATGCCTTCAATTGCTACTTAGACGCCGACATTGATCAATTGATGGGTCGCACCGCTAAACGTCCGCTGGTTACCGGCGAACTCTCAAAGCGCGAGGCCTACATATTTGCTTGGATTCTTGGGGTTTTCTCGGTTCTCTGGCTTGGAGTCATTGTGAACTGGCTTTCAGCAATGCTTTCCTTGGCCGCCATCCTGTTTTACGTATTGGTGTACACCCTGATTTTGAAGCGCCGCACCCCGCAAAACATCGTTTGGGGTGGTGCAGCAGGAGCTATGCCGGTGCTGATCGGCTGGGCTGCGGTGACCAATGACATCTCGCCCGCGGCCTGGATGCTATTTTTGGTGATTTTCCTCTGGACCCCACCTCACTACTGGCCGCTATCGATGCGATACAAAGAGGATTACGCCGCCGCGGGAGTACCGATGCTTCCTGTGGTTCGCAATCAGGCAACCGTTGCAGTGCAAATTGTGCTTTACGCCTGGGCAATGGTGGTTTCTAGTTTGCTACTAATTCCGCTTGGCAACATGGGTGCGATTTATACAGTGACCGCGGTGGTCAGCGGAGCTTGGTTCATGTTTGAAAGCTACAGACTGTACCGCGAAGGCATGAAGGGTCAAGCGAAGAACCCGATGCGTCTATTCCACGGATCAATCAGCTATTTGACTTTGCTTTTCATCGCGGTAGCGGTAGATCCACTACTGCACTTTTAATTCGGCAAGTCGCGCCAAAGCTTCGTCACGCTCAATCGAGTGATCCACAATCGGCGCAGGATAGCCGTTGGTGTTTAACAAATTCCATGGCTCGTGCACATCTGCACCAGCAATGTGGCGTAATTCCGGAATGTACTTGCGCACGTAGTCGCCGTTCGGATCAAATTTATACCCTTGCAAAATCGGATTGAATACTCGGTAATACGGACTGGCATCAGTTCCGCATCCGGCAGTCCACTGCCAGCCGTGTGCATTTGAAGCTGGATCGAAATCGGTTAGTAAATCTTCGAAGTGCTGCGCACCCTGTTGCCACTCGAGATGCAAGTCTTTGACAAGGAAAGACGCAACAATCATGCGCACTCGATTGTGCATCCATCCGTCCGCAAGTAACTGTCGCATTCCAGCATCAACCATCGGGAATCCGGTTCGACCTTCTTTCCAGGCTCGCAACTTGGCATCCGCTTCTTTACCAATGTCGTAACGCATGTTCGCGAATTTCGCGTCGTAATACTCAGTCAAAGAATTCGGATTATGCCAAAGCACATCGGCGTAAAATTCTCGCCACGCAATCTCCTTTGCATAAACAATTTCGCCATCGCTGTCGCCGAGCTCCGCCAAGATTGTTCGCGGATGAATCTCCCCGTGTGCTAGAGCATGAGATAGATGCGAAGTACCAGAAAGATCAGCGCGATTTCTAAGTTCGTCGTAATCCTTCAGCGCGCGTTGCTTGAATCGCTCAAAAGTACGCAGCGCATAGGCTTCACCGGCCTTTACTTGGAAAGTTGCGTCGGCGGAAGGCACAGGGCGTCCGTGGCAGTCAATGGGTTCAAACCAATCGGCGCCTAAGTTGACAAGAGGATGTGGCGCATCCCAACCAGCTAACAACCAATTCTTGTAAAAGGGCGTGTATACCTTGTACTGCGTGCCATCGGGCTTGCGAACCATTCCAGGTGCGACGGCGTAGTAGCTATCGACCAACTTGAGAAATATTCCCGAATCCTTGAGTGCAAGACCAACTGCATTTTGCTCGGCGATGCCTTCTGGGTCAAATGCCCTTGTGGCGTGTACCAACGCAGCACCAGCCGCATTCGCAACTTTTAATAACTCACTTGCGATACCCGACAAACCTCTAGCTTGGCGGATGACAAGTTTTCTATCAGCTGACGCACCTAGTGCCTTTAGCGATTCAACCAGTGAGTGCTGACGAACAGGGGATAAAGCATCGAACTTATCTAAATCAACAAGATATGTGAGAGTAACTTTTTTTGTCTTATCTTCAATTGCCGCTGATATCGCAGTGTTTAGTGCGACGTTGTCCTGCAGCCGCAGGTCACGTCTAAACCAAAATACTTGCGACATTATTTAGCTCGAAGTGATAACCATTGAAAAGTAAATAGCGAAACCAATACGGACGCACCTAACATGTGTAAACCAACCAGCACTGGTGGCACTCCTAGACGAGCCTGCAGAACTCCGATGATTGCCTGGATCGAAATAGCAATGACCAACCATGCGCTAATCGTGGTTGGCAACTTCAACGCCTCATCTTTATTGGCTTTAACTAACGTATAAGTAATCAAGACCGAAAGTGCAATCCAGGCATAGGCCGGATACGAATGGAAATGTTCAAGACTTTCGATTTCTAAACCATTGCGAGGGGTTTGCGCATCGCCAGCATGTGGACCGGCACCGGTAACGATCACGCCGAGGACCACGGCTAATGAACCCAGCACAGCTGACCACGGCGCAAAAATGTATGCGCGATATGGAATTGGATGATGCACTGGGGCGTAGATCCTCCAAACCAAAATCGATGCAATCGCAATTAGTACGCCGGAAACTATAAAGTGCATTCCAACAACCCACGGATTTAATTTGGTAAGCACACTAATTCCGCCGACTACCGCCTGTGCGAAGATTCCGAAGCCTGCACCAAGTGCCGGCCAAACCAGCCCAACTCGGCGTTGCTTGCCGAGACGCCAAACAGTAATAAAGGTGAAAAGCGCGATGACGACTAAGACAAAGGTCAGCAGGCGATTGGCGAATTCGATAATTCCGTGGATTCCTTGTTCAGGAACGGTAACTAGCGACTCGTCCGTGCACTTTGGCCAGGTTGGGCAGCCGAGACCTGATCCGGTGAGTCGAACCGCCCCGCCGGTTACCACAATCAGAATCTGACTGACCAGCGAAAGCCAGCTGTAGAGGCGAATTCGAGCTTCGGAGAACAGAAACATGGTGCCTTTCGTGGTGCTAGCCAAACAAACCACCCAAAGGTAGACTGGTGGCCAGATGTAGCGGTTCGCTAGTTTTTCTAGTTTCGCACAGCAATCCTCGAGGAAACCCCAAAATCAGGGCGTTTTCTGCGTGCGGGGAATGTTGCCGAACCGCTGAGAGTTCTAATCTTTGGGCCGAACTGATATTCGCACCCATGAAGGAGACCAGGCATGACCGAGACCGTTGATCGTTCGGAACTCGATTCACTCGGAGTTTATGAATTTGGCTGGTCAGACAAGGATGACGCCGGCACTTCGGCCAAACGAGGCATTAATGAGGACGTAGTCCGCGATATCTCTGGCAAAAAGAGCGAACCAGACTGGATGCTGGAAACCCGCCTAAAGGGCTATAACTATTTTGAGCGCAAGCCAATGCCGTCATGGGGAAGCGACCTCAGCGGTATCGATTTCGACAACATCAAGTACTTCGTCCGTTCAACAGAGAAGCAGGCCCAGTCATGGGAAGACCTTCCAGAGGACATCCGCAACACCTACGAGCGTCTAGGTATCCCAGAGGCAGAACGTTCACGTCTGGTCGCCGGCGTTGCTGCGCAGTATGAATCTGAAGTGGTTTACCACCAGATCCACGAGGAGCTAGAGCGTCAGGGCGTAATCTTCCTCGATACCGACACAGCACTCAAAGAGCACCCAGAGATTTTCCAAGAGTATTTCGGAACCGTTATCCCAGCGGGCGATAACAAATTTGCTGCACTGAATACAGCAGTTTGGTCTGGCGGAAGTTTTGTTTACGTTCCAAAGGGTGTGCACGTAGAAATTCCTCTGCAGGCATATTTCCGCATCAACACCGAAAACATGGGTCAGTTTGAGCGCACACTGATCATTGCCGACGAGGGTTCCTACGTGCACTACATCGAGGGATGTACTGCACCTATCTATCAGAGTGATTCACTTCACTCAGCAGTGGTTGAAATCATCGTCAAGAAGAATGCCCGCGTGCGCTACACCACAATTCAAAACTGGTCGACCAACGTTTACAACTTGGTCACCAAGCGTGCGATTGCACACGAAGGCGCAACCATGGAGTGGGTCGATGGAAACATCGGCTCTAAGGTGACCATGAAGTACCCGGCAATATTGCTTGCCGGTGAGCATGCTCGCGGAGAAACTTTGTCTGTAGCATTTGCCGGTGCCGGTCAGCACCAGGATGCCGGAGCCAAGATGATCCACATGGCCCCGAACACCAGTTCATCAATCATTTCTAAATCGATTGCACGCGCAGGTGGGCGAACTTCTTACCGCGGTGAAATTCGAGTAAACCCAGGCGCGCATCACAGTGCAAATACCGTGCGCTGTGACGCCTTGTTGGTGGACACCATTTCACGAAGCGACACTTACCCTGCGGTGGACGTGCGTGAAGATGACGTCACCATGGGTCACGAAGCCACCGTGTCTCGCATTAGTGATGAGCAGTTGTTCTATCTGCAGTCACGAGGACTACCTGAAGACGAAGCTATGGCAATGATTGTTCGTGGCTTCATTGAGCCAATCGCCAAAGAACTTCCAATGGAATACGCACTTGAGTTGAACAAACTCATCCAAATGCAGATGGAAGGGGCTGTTGGTTAATGGTTGAAGCAGTTATTCGACCAGGCAGCACCGGTCACAGCCACGGCGGCGGGGAAGTTCCTATCCAAACTCGCTCTGAGCGCGTTCGCTCAGCCAATGTTGCGGAACATTCAGAAGTTACCCGCCGCGACGAACAGTGGCGCTACCTCGATGCCGAGAGGCTTGGCGGACTAGACAAAAACACTCTAAGCAACGTTGTAGCCAAGATTCAGATCGAGGCACCGTCTAACTTCAGCCACAAACTCGTTACCGCTCAGGATTCAAGTTTCGGCAAGGCCGGACTACCAGAGGACAAGCCAAGCGCAAACGCTTGGGCCGCTGCGAAAGACGCGCTCAAAATTTCTCTAAACAACGAGGCTACCGAACCAGCAGTGCTCACCGTAAGTAATCCTGGGAAGGATTCTGCGGCACACATCATCATCGAAAGTGCGACTCATTCACACGGAACAGTGGTCCTTGACCACATTGGATCCGGAACTTTTGGCGAAATTGTTGAAGTAATTGTTGGAGACGAAAGCTCACTGACCGTGGTTTCAATTCAAGACTGGGCAGATGATGCAATTCACACATCTGCGCAGTTCGCTCGTTTGGGCAGAAACTCAAAACTCAAGCACATCGTTATTTCGCTTGGCGGCAAGACCGTTCGAGTTACTCCAAACGCAGAGTTCACTGGAACTGGTGGCGATGCAGAATTGCTCGGAATGTACTTTGCCGATGCCGGTCAGCACCTCGAACACCGCTCATACGTCGATCACGCTGTACCAAATTGCAAGTCTCGAGTCACATACAAGGGTGCATTGCAAGGGGATAACGCACACACGGTTTGGGTTGGCGATGTACTGATTCGCAGGGCAGCAGAAGGTACTGACACATATGAGCTGAACCGTAACTTGCTGCTTACCGATGGCGCACGCGCAGACTCAGTGCCAAACCTTGAAATTGAAACCGGTGAAATTGAAGGCGCTGGCCACGCATCGGCAAGCGGTCGTTTCGACGATGAACAGCTTTTCTATTTACAGGCACGCGGAATCGATGAACTCGATGCTCGTCGCCTGGTTGTACGCGGCTTCTTAAACGAAGTGATCCAGCAAATCGGAATTGAGTCAATCGAAGAGCGTCTTAACAACGCAATCGAAGCGGAACTAGTTAGGGGAATCAACTAATGGCAGTTCGTATCTGTGCGCTAGAAGACCTAAAGCCTGGCAAGGCACTACGAGTGGTCATTTCCGAACACCCAATCGCATTGGTTCGCACCAAAGCGGGCGAAGTATTTGCGCTTGACGACAAGTGCTCGCACGGAGAGATTTCACTTAGCGAAGGTTTCGTGGACAACACCACTATTGAGTGCTGGGCTCACGGAGCGAAGTTTGAACTTGCCACCGGCAAAGCGCTAACCCTTCCGGCTTACGAACCGGTAAACCGCTACGAAGTAATTATTGAAAACGGCGACGTCTTTTTGGAATACGAGGCTTAGGAAAAATGGCAATACTACAGATCAAGAACCTGCACGTTTCAGTAGAAACCGAGCAGGGAAGCAAGGAAATCCTTCGCGGAGTAGACCTCACTATTCGCAGTGGTGAGACCCACGCAATCATGGGTCCAAACGGCTCTGGTAAGTCAACCTTGGCTTACACAATCGCTGGTCACCCTAAGTACGAAGTAACCGAAGGTGAAATCTTGCTTGACGGTGAAAATGTATTGGAGATGAGCGTCGATGAGCGTGCTCGTGCCGGACTATTCCTAGCGATGCAGTATCCAGTAGAAATTCCTGGTGTATCGGTAAGTAACTTCTTGCGCACTGCGAAGACTGCCATCGCTGGAGAAGCCCCTGCGATCCGACCTTGGACTACTGAGGTCAAGGAAGCTATGGCCAACCTAAAGATGGACCCTGCATTTACCGCTCGTAATGTGAACGAAGGTTTCTCCGGTGGTGAGAAAAAGCGCCATGAGATTTTGCAGATGGAGCTCCTAAAGCCACAGTTCGCGGTACTAGACGAGACCGACTCAGGCCTTGACGTAGACGCACTGCGTATCGTGAGCGAGGGAGTGAACCGAGCTAAGGCTAACAATGGCTTTGGCGTACTGCTAATCACTCACTACACCCGCATCTTGAAGTACATCAAGCCAGACTTCGTTCACGTATTTGTGGCTGGAAAAATCGCCGAAGAAGGCGGACCGGAGTTGGCAGAGCGCCTTGAGGCCGAGGGTTACGACCGTTACGTGAACGCATAAATGCCTCAAGAATTATCAGCAGAAAAATACGACCAGGTTGTCGAAGCGCTTAAAGAAGTGATCGACCCTGAATTGGGTGTAAACATCTACGACCTTGGTTTGATCTATGACTTGCAAGAAGCCGAAGACAAAAGCCTCCTGATCAACATGACACTTACCTCTGCAGGTTGCCCACTAACCGATGTAATCGAAGAACAGACGGCGGCTTCACTCGATGGAGTGGTTGATGCATTCAGAATTAACTGGGTTTGGATGCCACCTTGGGGGCCAGAGCGGATTACCGAAGACGGTAAAGAACAGATGCGTGCAATCGGGTTCGCAATTTAGCCAAAAAAATGCACCTCCGAATGGAGGTGCATTTTTTTGTTTAAGAAATTAGCCCTGAGTCTTCTTGACTAACAACCATGCCCCTGGAAGCAGACCGGCTGCAATAACCGCCTTGACTACATCCCAAACCATGAACGGAACCATAAAGCTCAAAGCAGCACCGAGGTCACCCTTGAATGCAGCGCTTGCTAGTACTGGAACGCCAATCAGGTAAATAACAGCTGAGCCAGTGACGAAAGCCACGAATGTCTTCAGCACGTTTGAGCTCCACTTGCGCTCGGCAAGGAGGCCAACCACGAAGGCTGCAGCAATGAAACCAAAAATGAACCCTGCAGTTGGGCCAGCGAATGCGTCAATACCAACCACGTGGCTACCATCGGCCTTAGGAGCAAAGACTGGAACACCGGCTAAACCGATAAGAGCGTAAAGACCAAGAGACAGTAAGCCACGACGAGAGCCAAGAGCTGCACCAACAAGTAGAACAACCAAGGTCTGAAGAGTGAACGGCACCGGATAGGCAGGGATTGAAATCTGTGCGGCTACCGCAGTAAGAGCGGCTCCGGATACTACTAGCGCGATATCGGCTGCAAGGCTTCGCTTGATGAAGCGGTCAACGATTGTCGGCTTAGCAACGAGGGTTAGAGACATTGAAACTCCAATTTCTTTGGTTTAGTCAATTGTAGACTAGGGATTTTGCGGTTGGTTTTACTGGATCAGCCAATAAGCTCAACAAATTTTTGGAGCATTTCATGATTGCCGTCACCGACCTAGAGATTCGAATCGGTGCGCGCGTGCTCATGTCGGAGGTCAATTTCCGAGTTTCAAAAGGCGACAAAATTGGATTGGTTGGCAGAAATGGCGCGGGTAAGACCACTCTCACAAAGATTCTCGCTGGAGATGGTCAGCCTGACCACGGTCGAGTCGAACGGGTTGGCGAAATCGGTTACTTGCCACAGGATCCGCGAAGTGGCGACCCAGAGGAATTAGCCCGCCACAGAATCCTAAACGCGCGTGGCCTAGGTGAGCTTGCCGCACAGATGACGAAGGCTTCGCACGACATGAGTAGCGTAGACGAGGCAATTTACGATGCTGCGATGAAGAAGTACGCGAAGCTCGAGGAAAAATTCCAAGCGGCCGGTGGATATGCGGCAGAGGCGCAGGCAGAAACCATCGCCGGAAATTTGGGACTCAAAGGGTCGGTGCTTGATCAACCACTCAAGACGCTCTCTGGTGGTCAGCGTCGACGCATTGAGTTGGCTCGAATCCTATTCAGCAACGCCGAAACCATGATTCTGGACGAGCCGACCAACCACCTAGATGCAGATTCCGTAGTTTGGTTGCGTGAATTTTTGAAGTCATACTCAGGCGGATTGATTGTGATTAGTCACGACGTCGACCTTATCGGTGAGACTGTAAATCGCGTTTTCTTCTTGGATGCGATTCGCTCCGTAATCGACGTCTACAACATGGGTTGGAAGAACTATCTTAAGCAACGCGAAGCTGATGAAGAGCGAAGAAAGCGTGAACGTGCCAACGCCGAAAAGAAAGCCGGCGCATTGCAACTTCAAGCAGCCAAGTTTGGTGCGAAGGCGTCAAAGGCAGCTGCTGCTCAACAAATGGTGCGCCGCGCTGAGAAACTTTTGGGTTCACTTGACGAAGTTCGTGAAAGCGACAAAGTTGCACGAATCAAATTCCCTGATCCAGCTCCGTGTGGAAAAACACCGCTGATGGCGACCCATCTCAGCAAGAGCTATGGTTCGCAAGAAATTTTCACAGCTGTTGACCTCGCCATTGATAAGGGGAGCAAGGTTGTTGTCATCGGACTTAACGGTGCTGGAAAAACTACCTTGCTTCGCATGCTTGCTGGCATCGACAAGCCAGATACCGGAGAGATCATTCCTGGACATGGCCTGAAGGTTGGATATTTCGCTCAGGAACACGAGACGCTGGACGTAAACAAGACCGTGTTGCAAAATATGCAGGCATCTGCTCCGCACCTTGCCGATACGGATGCGCGCAAGGTTCTAGGTTCGTTCCTCTTCAGTGGTGACGATGTAGATAAGCCGGCTGGCGTGCTAAGTGGTGGTGAAAAGACTCGTTTGGCATTGGCTGCTCTTGTGGTTTCATCAGCAAACGTCTTGCTACTTGACGAGCCAACCAACAACTTAGATCCGGCTAGTCGAGAGGAAATCCTGAGAGCCCTGGCAACGTTTACCGGAGCAGTGGTCTTGGTTTCTCACGATGAGGGAGCGGTGCTGGCTTTGAACCCTGAGCGTGTTTTGATTTTGCCTGATGGCGATGAAGACCTTTGGAACGACAGTTACGCCGA
>JBFYJA010000077.1:0-4784 GCA_041311675.1 Micrococcales bacterium
TTCCACTCGCTCGCGCTCAATCTCGATACCAACCACATGCACCGACTTATTTACTTTCGTCAGTCTGCTGAGTAGTTCAACGGCGGTAATTGGAGAGGCGCCGAACCCAAGGTCTACTACCACTGCGTTTGCCTTACGTACCACCGGCAGGGTGGCAATGTAGCGATCTACACGTCGAAGTCGATTGGGGTTGGTGGTGCCTCGGGTAATTGATCCGATTGGTTTCTTGGCAGCCACGGCTTCTAACTTATCGCTGACTAATATGAACTCATGACTGCTAAGTACACCTTGATCTTGTTGCGCCACGGAAACAGTGTTTGGAACCAGGAGAACCTGTTTACCGGTTGGGTAGATGTTGACCTGAGCGACCAGGGTCGTGCCGAGGCCAAGCGTGCCGGCGAACTGCTAGCTGAGTCTGGCCTAAAGCCTGACCTGCTGTACACCTCACGCCTCAAGCGAGCAATCAACACCGCTCACATCGCGCTAAACGCAGCAGACCGCTCATGGATCGACGTGAAGCGTGACTGGCGCCTTAACGAGCGTCACTACGGAGCTTTGCAGGGCAAGGACAAGGCTCAGACCTTGGCCGAGTATGGAGCCGATCAGTTCCAGATTTGGCGTCGAAGCTTCGATGTGCCACCTCCGCCTATCGACGACAACGACCAGTACTCACAGGCTCACGACGAGCGCTACGCAGACCTAAAAGAAGTACCTAAGACCGAATGCCTCAAGGATGTTCTTGAGCGCATGCTGCCATTCTGGATGAGCGACATTCAGCCAGATCTAAAGTCGGGTAAGACTGTTTTGGTAACCGCACACGGTAATTCACTTCGTGCGTTGGTAAAGCACCTCGATGGAATCTCAGATGATGACATCGCCGAGCTGAACATCCCAACCGGAATTCCATTGGTCTACAAGTTGGACGAGCACTTCAAGCCGCTAGTAAAGGGCGGGGAATACCTTGACCCAGAAGCTGCAGCCGCTGGTGCTGCTGCAGTTGCAGCCCAGGGTAAAAAGTAGAACTATTCGGTTTCGTTCCACTCACCGGTGGTGAGGTAGGAAACTTTCGCGCTGATGTCCACTACGTGGTCAGCAAAACGCTCGTGGTAACGAGAAGCCAAAGTTACATCGACGGTAAACATCGCGTTTTCTTTCCAGTCGTCGGCCAGTACAACATCAAATACGTGACGGTGTAGCTCATCGACACGAGCGTCCTCTGCCTGAATTTGGCGAGCCTGATCAACGTCAGTGTTCTTCAAAATCTGTACGCACTTCTTAGCGAGTTCAACATCAAGTGAACCCATCTCCTTGAAAGTTGCGGCAAGTGCTGCAGGAACTGCAGAGCCTGGAAAACGGTAGCGTGCAATCGCGGCAATGTGTCCGGCCAGTGCGCCCATTCTTTCGAGCGATGCAGAAATTCGTAGAGCCGAAACCAGGATGCGAAGGTCACGAGCAACTGGTGACTGTTTAGCCAAAATTCGAATGACCAGTTCGTCAAGAGCAAGTGCTTTGTTTCCAGTTTGATCTGCGATTGCAATCGCCTCGTCAGCCAGCTGAACATTTGACTCGTTGAAAGCCTTTGAAGCTTTCTCAATGATTCGAACGGTGTCTTCGGCCATCTCGACCAAGCGCACCTGAACTTCTTGCAACTGTGTCTGGAATACTTCACGCATGCGGTCGCCCCTTGCTAATTCATCTGACATGAACGCTCGCATCCCTAAGTAAACAAATGCCAAACAAACTCGGAATTTTGGCGTAATTCCGCTTATTTACTGGCTTCTAGCAAAGTTTACTTGGTTAATTCCCCATAGTCTTGGAACGTGAACAGTGGCAACGGAGAACTAAACGCGGTCATCGCAGCCGAGGTGCTTGAGGCACTCGGCACCGCTGCCGTGGTCGTAAACGACATCAACATGATGATTCAGGCCACCACTAATGCTCAAGAATTCGGCCTGCAGCAGGATCGGGCCCTGGTCGAGGTTGAACTGCTCAATCTGGTGGACTGGGCTCGCAAGTCTCGCGAGAGTAAAACCACCGAGAGTCAAATCAACGCGGGTGGACGAGCTAGCAAACTTTGGGTGCAGGCTACAGCAGCACCGCTAGGTAACGGTTTCGTGGTGCTCACTTTGGAGGACCGCACCGAGGCAAGACGCCTTGATGAAACTCGTCGCGACTTTGTGGCCAACATTTCACACGAACTAAAAACTCCAATCGGTGCCATTGCGTTACTTGCTGAAACCTTGCAAGGCGCAACCGATGATGCGGCAGCAGTGCAAAAATTTGCCGCGAGTTTGCAGCGTGAAGCTAACCGCCTTGGTCACATCGTCCAAGAAATTATCGAACTTTCTCGGTTGCAATCTGCAACCTATGTTGCCGACAGCCAATTGGTGAACCTCAAAGATGTGATTGTCGATTCAATTGATCGCACTCAAATCGCGGCTGATGCCAAGCAGATGAAAGTGGCATCAGATCTTGCAGAAAACATCTCCGTAGTTGGTAATTATGACCAACTGACCACTGCGGTCACCAACTTGATTGAGAACGCAATTATCTACAGTGAGGCTTCTCAGCAAATCGGAATTGCGCTTCGACTAACTGGTGACTTCGCGGAAATAGTTGTTACCGACAGTGGTGTAGGTATTGCTCTGGAAGACCAAGTCAGAATCTTCGAACGTTTTTATCGCGTCGACCCATCACGCAGCCGCGAGACCGGCGGCACTGGCCTCGGCTTGGCAATCGTGAAACACATCGCACTTAATCACGGCGGAGAAGTTTCCGTATTTTCCAAGCCAGGCCTGGGCTCGACTTTCACATTCTCTATTCCAAAGGCAACAGGAGCAAATTAGTTGACAAAGATCCTTGTGGTTGAAGACGAACTCGGTCTTCGCGAACCGTTGGTTTACCTGCTTGAAAAAGAAGGATACGAGGTGGTTGATGCCGCTGATGGCGACCAGGCTATAAAGGTGTTCAATGCTGAGCAGCCAGACCTCATCCTGCTCGACTTGATGTTGCCAAAGAAAAGCGGCAACGAGGTGTGCCAGATCATTCGTCAATCTTCAAATGTGCCAATCATCATGTTGACCGCCAAAGACAGCGAGATCGACAAGGTGGTTGGTCTCGAAATTGGCGCGGACGACTATGTCACCAAGCCATACTCGACCCCTGAATTGAAGGCCCGCATCAAGGCGGTATTACGTCGCAGAGTTGAACCGCAGATTGAGTATGGAAGTGTGCTCGAAGCTGGCGGAGTACGCATGGATGTTGAACGTCACGAGGTTGAGGTGAACGGCGAACGTGTTCAGCTTCCGCTTAAAGAATTCGAACTACTCGAACTACTTTTGGAAAACGTAAATCGTGTTCTCACCCGCGGACAAATTATCGATCGAGTGTGGGGAAGCGATTACTTTGGTGATACCAAGACACTGGACGTGCACGTTAAGCGCATTCGTTCAAAGATTGAAGCTGATCCAGCTAGACCAGAACACCTAGTCACAGTTCGTGGCTTGGGTTATAAATTCCAAGCCTAAAAACTAGTTTTTGCTAGTAGTGTCTTCGGCTGTCTGAGTCGCGATTGAGTTAACTAGCGGCGCGTATTCCTTGAAGGTTCCGTCGAGTACTGGAACGTTCAGGGTGACTTTGTCCGCACCAACAGTTACGTGCATCTCAACTAGAGTGCCTGGCTTAGGGCTGAAGGTGATTGGAAGTGCCTGTCCGCCGTTGTAACCGAGGTCTAGTTTCTCTCCGGCACCAACCGAAACAGGAATCTCAGGAGTTGAGACATCGCTGTGTGCGTGCAGTTCGACGTCGGTTGCTTGCGCATCGTTGTCTTGGTTCACCAATGAACCGAAAATTGCTGACTGGCCGGTTGCGGTAGTCAAAATCATTAGGTTGCGAACCTGGATCTTGCCAACAGTTGCGTTAACACCATCTGACGGATCGTATGCCTTGAGAGAAGCCACTGGGCTGTTAAATGTGCATCCGGTTGTACCTAGGGCAACAGCGGCAGCGATGGCAACGGCGGCAAATTTGCGGTTTAGCAAGGTTTTTCCTCTCGGGGTGGTTCCAAGGAAATGCTACCCCAGATGTTTCTTGGCTCTGCGGCTCACTCGTGGTAAAATTGTGGTTTCTGAAGGGAAATCTTCCAAATGAATCTAGAAGTTGGCGAAACTCTCGTTTACCCACACCACGGCGCAGCAAAAATCGTAAAAATCGAAAAGCGCGAATTCGCTGGGGTTAAGGAGCAGCACCTGCAGCTCAAGGTCACCCAGGGCGACTTACTCATTTGGGTCCCATTTTCAAAGGTCGAAACCGTTGGCATCCGTGCCGTAATCGACAACAAGGGTGTCAAGAAGGTCGTTGAGATCCTTCAGGCCGACTTCGTAGAAGAGCCGACCAACTGGTCACGCCGCTACAAGGCCAACCTGGAGAAGCTTCAGTCTGGTGACGTTAACAAGAACGCCGAGGTTGTTCGCGACCTATGGCGCCGCGACCAGGACCGCGGACTTTCAGCCGGTGAAAAGCGCATGCTTGCCAAGGCTCGTCAAATCCTGGTTTCAGAGCTGGCTCTGGCTAAGACGTCTGCTGAAGAGAAGGCAATCAAGGTCCTCGACGACGCACTAGCGGGCAAAAAGTAAGCAAATGACCAATCGCGACTTAGCGGTGATCGTTGTCGCTGCGGGTCGCGGTGAACGGCTGAAATCCGATAAACCAAAAGCCTTCGTTGAAATCAACGGACGCACCATTTTGGCGCACTCGCTACTTCCAATTGCCGAATTACAAAACCT
>JBFYJA010000010.1:0-13284 GCA_041311675.1 Micrococcales bacterium
TATTTCGTTCGAGTGGTCCAGGCGGGCAGTCGGTGAACACGACAGACTCGGCAGTTCGACTGACCCACATTCCGACCGGAATCGTAGTTAGTTGCCAAAACGAGAAGAGTCAGTTGCAGAACAAGGCAGCAGCACTCCGAGTACTACAGTCTCGATTGCTCGAAATTCGACGCCGCGAAGACGAAGCTAAGAAGAAGCAGATAGCTGGCGATGTGAAGGCCAGCTGGGGAGAGCAGATGCGCTCTTATGTGCTTGCTCCATACCAAATGGTCAAGGACCTTCGCACCGAATACGAGGTAAACAATCCTTCTGCAGTTTTCGATGGCGATCTAGACGGCTTCATTGCGGCCGGCATTCGCTGGCGCAAGCAGACTCAAGGCTAAAGACACCCGCCTAGCCTCCCTTACCCTTGGCGACCGCCAATTTAGGCTGGTCTCAAATGATTCGCATCGAAAACGTCACCAAGAACTACCGAGGCTCAAACCGCCCGGCACTTAGTGATGTCTCGCTCGAAATCGAAAAAGGCGACTTCGTCTTCCTGGTTGGCCAGTCTGGCTCCGGCAAGTCGTCACTCCTCAGGCTCATGCTTCGCGAAGACGTGCCTTCGGCTGGAACCGTGTTTGTCCTTGGCGAGAACCTCGTTGGAATTCCGAGTCGCCGTATTCCGTTTTTCCGCCGCAAACTCGGGGTCGTATTCCAAGATTTTCGCCTACTGCCGAACAAGACAGTGGCTCAAAACGTGGCTTTCAGTCTCGAGGTAATTGGTAAGTCCGCCGGTTTCGTTCAGGAGGCAGTGCCAGACGTGCTTCGCATGGTTGGCTTGCATGAAAAGGCAGACCGTCTACCAAGTGAACTTTCAGGTGGTGAACAGCAGCGTGTTGCTCTGGCTCGTGCAATCGTAAACAAGCCAGCTCTGCTACTTGCTGATGAGCCAACCGGAAACCTAGACCCGGCAACCAGCGATGAAATTATGGCCTTGATTGATCGAATCAATCAAAACGGGACAACAGTGGTTATGGCCACTCACGATCGCGGAATCGTGGACCGTTTTCAGAAGCGCGTAGTCGAAATGAGTCAAGGAAAAATCGTGCGTGACCAACGATCGGCTGGTTACAACTAATGCGCAATATTCTTGCCGAAGTTCGTCAAGGACTTCGCCGAAATATCTCGATGTTGATTTCGGTAATTTTGGTTACTTTTATTTCGCTGACCTTTGTTGGCACTGCTTCACTCTTGCAAATGCAAATCGGGCAGATGAAAACTTATTGGTATGACAAAGCTCAGGTTGCTATCTACATGTGCAGCGATGTGTCGCCTGCTGACTCTTGTCCTCAAGGGGAGTCGACTACCGACTTAAAGGACGCAGTGGAAACTCAGCTCAAGTCTCCAACGCTTTCAACTTACGTTGACGAATATTTCTTTGAGAATCATGATCAGGCATATCAAAAGTTTCAACAGCAATTCAAAGGCAATGCGGTAGCAAAATACGTAAAGGCAAGCCAGCTTAATGAGACATTCTGGGTAAAACTCAAAGACCCAAACCAGAGTGCAATTATCACCGAGAGCTTTACCGGCTTTGCCGGGGTTGAAGAAGTCCGCGACCAGCGCACTTACCTGGATCAAATTTTCGGAATCTTGAATGCTGCCAGCATTGCAGCGATTGCCATAGCTGGTCTGATGTTGGTTTCTGCTGCACTCCTTATTTCAACCACTATCCGCCTGTCGGCATTCGCGCGCAGGCGCGAGCTGGGCATCATGCGATTGGTGGGAGCTAGCAACACGTATATTCAGACCCCGTTTATCCTCGAGGGTGTATTTGCTGCTGTAATCGGCTCGGTACTCGCCAGTGCAGCTGTGATCGCTGTGGTTCAGTTCTTCGTCCAGGGCTACCTTGCCAGCAAGCTTCCATTCACTAACTTTGTTGGTTTGACAGACGCATTGATTGTGGCGCCAATCCTGATTGGTGTTGGTATCGTTCTAGCCGCAATTGCCAGCGGTTTAGCAATTCGCCGCTATCTGCGAATATAGGTTCTTATGCCTAGAGAACGTGGACAAAAAGTGGTTGCCAGCAACCGCAAAGCACGCCACGACTATCACATTGAGGATGTCTACGAAGCCGGATTGGTTTTGTCTGGAACCGAAGTGAAGTCGTTACGTGCCGGTCGCGCATCCCTAATTGATGGTTTCGCAACCATCGACAGCGGCGAGGCTTGGCTGGAAAACGTACACATTCCTGAGTACACCGAAGGCACCTGGAATAACGTTGGCACTCGTCGTAAGCGCAAACTCTTGCTCAACCGCCAGGAGATTACCAAGCTTCAGGGCAAAATCAAGGAAAGTGGTTACACGCTTGTTCCGCTAAGTCTCTATTTCAAAGATGGTTACGCAAAAGTTGAAATCGCTTTAGCTCGAGGTAAAAAAGAGTATGACAAACGTCAAACCCTTAAAGAGCAGCAAGACAAACGTGAATCAGATCGCGCAATGTCAACGAAGGGCAAAGATTGGTAAACATCAAATCACTTGAAGCTGACGACCTTCACAGCTTTCTAGATTTCTTCGATCATCGCGCATTTGCCAACGACCCTGACTGGGATGGCTGCTACTGCCAAACATTTCTTGGTCAGCCGGAATGGGATGGAGTTTCTGATCCGAAACCAATATTGCGTCAAGCATCTTGCGACAACATCAGCGAAGGCAAGATGCAGGGGTACCTTGCGTTTGAGGGCGACAAAGTAATCGGGTGGTGTGCTGCAGGTGAATCAAAGCTATTCAAAGAGTTGCCAGATGCCGAAGACAAACTCGCTCGCGTGGTTTGCTTCGTAGTTGACGAAAACTATCGTGGCAAAGGCATTGCCAATGACCTTCTCGACTTCGCAATCGAAGACCTCACCAAGAAAGGTTTCGCCGAAATCGAAGCCCGACCTGCGGCAAAAGATGACACTTCGAAGCAGAACTTCCGAGGTGCCTGGTCGATGTATGAGAAGCGTGGTTTCATCGAGTATCGCGATATGGGCGAATTCGGCATCCTGGTGCGTAAGGAAGTCTAAGCCTTTTCTAAGCCTGATGCACTGGCGAATGTCGCCTGCAGGCCTTATCCTTATTGAGCCTCGCAAGAGGTGTTTGAAAACTCAACATGGGGATGATCGGTTTCGACAGTGCAATTGCGACTGGAAGAAGCGGGTCGAGAATGTAGCGTCAACTCGTAAATGTCCGCTGCAAACTATAGGTGCCAAATCAAACAGCACCGACTTCGCCCTAGCTGCTTAAGCTAGCCCCGAAGTCCGTCAGACCGTTTGTGATTTCGTAACGGATCCTGGCGTCATTTAGAAATCTTGCTGAGTAGTTACGCCTTAGGGCTGCTCGGGACTCAAACTCAGGCTGGGCTCGTCGGATATGTCGCTTCATGCTGGTGCCGGAGCCAAGTAGAACCTTAGTGAAGCTACACCCGTAGAAGTGCCATGATCATTGTTTTGGACGGGGGTTCAATTCCCCCCATCTCCACCATCCCATTAGAAGCCCGCCAGAAATGGCGGGTTTTCTACATTAACCTGCGATATAGCGATCTGGTCTGTGATTGGTTGCAAGTACCAGGTTGAGGGCCACGGCACCCACGACGGCCCAAATGGCATTCCATCTGAAATCTGAGATTGCGAAACCGATCACAACTGCAGCATCAAGTGCCATTTGAACGAAGCCGGCTTTCCACTTGAACTTATCCTGAGCAAGCAGTGCTAGGACGTTGAAACCACCCAGGCTGGTTCCGTGGCGGAACATAATCAACATCGCCACACCGATAAGTAGATTTCCGAGGATGGCTCCGAACCAGCTCTGTACTGAACTCAAATCAATAAGTTGCGGCATGAAGTAACTAAATGTTGAAAGTGCTCCGATGGTGACTATTGATTTAAGCGTGAATCGAAGGCCTCGACGCCATAAGGCAAGAGCCATAAATGGAATGCTTACAAGGGGGTAGGCAATGGAGAAGTTCCAGTTGAGTTTTTGGCTCAACAGCAGGGTCAATCCTGCAGATCCACCGGTTACTACATGTGAACTTTGTAGTAGATAGATTCCAAATGCTGCGATGAGTGAGCTAATCAGAATTGCTTGAATATCTTCGGATGAAGAATGTTTACTTGCCGACACGTCCAACAGCCTACGTCATTGACCTAGCATTGAGTCATGTCACGTGCACTGCTAATTGTTGATGTTCAGAATGATTTTTGCGAAGGTGGCTCCCTCGCCTGCGAAGGAGGAGCAGCGGTTGCTGCTGGCGTGACGGAATTCTTGAAATCACATAAACAGGATTACGACTTTGTAATAGCTTCGCGTGACTGGCACGACGCTGATAACACCAATGGTGGGCACTTTGCTAATCCGGGTTCAGATCCGGATTGGGTAAACAGTTGGCCTGTGCACTGTGTTGCTGGAAGTAAAGGCGCTGATTATCACGCGGCACTAGATACCCACTTGATTGATATTCATGTGGAAAAAGGTCAGGGGAAGCCGGCTTACTCATTATTTGAGGGAACTACTCCAGATGGCCGCACCATTAAGTCTCTATTTGCCGAACTTGGAATTGATTCGGTGGACGTCTGTGGCATTGCGACCGATTACTGCGTTCTTGCTTCTTCGCTAGATGCCCGAAAGGCGGGCTATCAGGTACGAATTCTTAACGACTTGATTGCTGGGGTAGCGGCAGATTCGAGTAAGGCTGCTCTCGAGAAACTTGCAGCAGCCGGATGTGTGGTGGCCTAATTGTTGATCGCGTCTTTTGTTTTTCGCCAGCACACTAAGAATCAAGACTTCACAGAGCTTGATGATGAAATCATGCTTCGTGCTCAACAAAATCCTGGTTTCATAAAGAAGACCAAGTGGACCTCTGGGGAGACCATCAAGGTTGACTATTACTTTGCTGATAACGAGTCTCTGCATGTGTTTCGAACCGATGAGGTGCATCGAGCAGCCAAGAAACGTTATCAAGAATGGTACGTGGGTTACGAGGTCGAGATTTCCGAAGTGCTCCACACTTTCGGCGACGGCAAACTCTAGAACTATGCCAGATTTTGACATTCTAATTTTTGAGTCAAGTACCACGATTGGAAGTGGCAGCCATAAACGAGTTGTTCGCGAGTGGCAGGGTTCATGGGTGGTTCCCTACGACTTACGCGTTAGTGGAAAAGCCATGGAAATCACGGCAACATCAAGTAAGTCCGAATCCGATGCTCGCGCAAAGACGTTGCTAAAGATTGACGAATTCTTAAGCCGATAGGTTTTGCCTCGAATGTCACTGGTGCTGCCCACAATCTAGTTATGTGGAATTTGATCAAACAATTGTTCGGCTGGCTATTTGCAGGAGTGGGAACTGGTCCGAGTCATGCGGGCTCGACTATGAACGAGGGTGATTACCACTCTGGACCTCATGGCTACTCGCCCAATACCGCTTATCCCGACACTGAATATGGCGACTCTCATTGGGAAGAGGGTGAGGCCTAGTTGCCTAGACTGGGCTTGTCCTATTAGTCAGGGGAATCATGAAATTCGGCGACGCCATCAAGTCATTCTTTAAGAAGTACGCAACCTTTAGTGGGCGTGCTCGACGCAGTGAATACTGGTTCGCTGTGCTCTTCGTGGCCCTAGTTAGTGCTGCCGCGGCCGTCATCTGGCCTGGAGTCCCCGACGAGGATGGTTGGAGACAAAATGGCCCACTGGAGAACCTGTGGTCGATAGCGACTTTCATCCCATCTTTGGCTATTGCGGTTCGACGTCTTCACGACACCGGTCGCTCAGGTAAATATTTGTGGTGGCTTCTTCTTCCGATTGCCGGAGCAATTATGGTTTTGGTTCGTCTCTGTGAAGACAGCGCTAATGGCGCAAACGACTACGGAGATCCAGTTAAGTAATGATTTCGCTTAGCTGGTGGACTGCCAACTTTGGATTGCCATTTGAAATCATCGGCACGATTGGCTTTGCACTATCTGGGCTGATTGAGGCAGCTCGAAAAAAACTTGATGTGGTTGGCGTTTGCATGGTCACTGCGGTTGCGGCTTTCGGCGGTGGAACGCTTCGAGATATTTTGCTCAACCGTCGGCCTTTGTTCTGGGTTCAGAATGACTGGTGGATCTGGGCAATCCTAATTTTCTGCGTGCTGGCTTTTGTTTTTGTGCGTGGACGTCACTTGGAATTTACCGAGCGTGCGATGCAGTGGCCGGATGCAATTGGTTTAGGTGTATTCGCTGCTGGCGGTACCCAGATTGCTTTGACTAGTGGCACTCCGGAAATCGTCGCAGTAATCATGGGTGTCATGACAGCGGTATTCGGTGGAATTCTTCGAGACATTTTCACTAACCAACTACCTCGTGCTTTTGCGGATCACCAGCCATACACGGTAGTAGGTTTTGGGGGTAGCTGGATTGTGGTGATTGGTTTTTGGTTGCAGTGGCCGGCCGTGATTTCGGTATCGTTTGCTGCGCTAATCATTATTTTGGTGCGCGTTGCCGTGATCGTTTTTGGGTGGAAACTTCCGCAGTGGCGGGTGTAGTTAGTTTTCGGTAGGGCAGGGCGCTAACTGAGCGACTCGTTGAGGTGTAACCCCAAGTAGCACGGCGATGTCACGCATTGTTAAACCCTCGTCGCGCATTCTGGAAACCACATCGCGAATCTCGCTTGATGCTTCTTCTTGTAAACGTAGAGCTTCACGTGACTTTTCTTGAGCTGCTTCAAGATCACAAATGATGCCAGGCATAGTCGCTTCAACTTTGATGATGATGTCGCAGCGTTCCTCGCCGGTAGCGGCGCAAGCCAAGTCCTTGATTTTCTCGGTGGCCTTATCCAGGCGCTTAGCGGTGGTTACGAAGTTGCCGAGTTCAGGTACCTCAACGCGCCAAGCGTCGCCCTGTCGTTCAAACTTTGCCTTGATTTCCAAGGGATTCACCACCTCAATTTTGTCAAGCCCCACTTGACAAATCTTGTCAAGTACTGCTTTACTTATAACCATACGGGGGATAGTTCCCCAAGACAATACTTTGAAAGGTAATCAATGAACGGCATCGTTTCGGTAGTAGTAGCACTTGCAGGCATCGGTTTCGGTGTTTGGGCAGCCCTAACTTTTTGGAAGGCTGGAAACTTCAAGCTGAAGGGTAACAAGGAAGCTTTTGCTGCCGCTGGATTCGGTTGGGCTGCAAAGACTCCAATCGGCGTGATCCGTGTAATTGGTTTCCTAGAGGTTCTAGGAGCAATAGGTGTAGTTCTTGCGCCTGCCGCAGCTCTTATCCCTGGTCTTGAGTTTGCTCAGTATCTTGCAGTTGCTGCCGCACTAGGCCTAGCACTAACCATGGTTGGTGCGATGATTGTTCACCAGAGCCGTGGCGAGTCAAAGTACACATTCAAGATGAACTTCAAGTTGCTTGCAATCGCATTGGTTGCTGCAGTGCTTGATGCGCTTGTTGTATTGCCTTTGACTTTCTAGTCTGAAAGTTTCTTGAAACCAGCCCTGTTGGCTGCACGATTTAGTGTGGCTAGCAGGGCTGGTGCAGTTAAGGCGATGAATATTGAAGTCGTCACAGCTCGGCCGGTGTCCCAAAGTAGTCCGCCAGTAATAATTTCGTAGTTGATGAAGCGCGACAGGTTTTCGTGAAGTGGTGCACCAGCAACGTAAGAGAGCGTGCTTTCGCTACCGGCAAGGAATGGCCAATTCCAAAGTGTCATGAGCGCACCGTAAACGTAACTTGCGATGACCGCAAACACAATTAGCACGATCACTTTTGGCAAAGTTCTCATAAATTTCGGCAATGCTCCAGCGCCGAGGCCAATTAGTCCGGCGGCCATCATTTGGAATGGTAACCATGGGCCGACCCCGGCTCCCAAAAGCGCAGACACCAGAATCGAAGTGCTTCCCAGAATGAAACCGAACGAACTTCTGAAAACATAACCGCCGATAATTATCAAAAAGAATGCGGTTTCGATACCAGCAGTGCCAGCACCTAGTAGGCGAACCACGGCATTAACCGCGGTCAATACTCCCAGTACTGCTAGCTGCCTGGAGCCTATTTCACCTGTCGTGAATTCAACGAGCGTCAGTACGATCAAAATAGGCATGAGAGCTATAAATACCGTTTGTGCCAATAGGTTTTCATTTTGGTTCGCTGTGGCGATGAAAAGTGGCCAGGCAAACATCAAGACCGAAGCGACACCTGCTACGGCGATTGCCAGTTGTGAAATCAATTTTTGGCTACGCATCTAGCGCCAACTGTTCCAGGGTAATCAACCCGTCGGTTTGGAAAATTTGAGCAACTTGTGTTGCTAGCTTTCCTGAGTGGTTAAGCGCCTGGGCTACCGCTTTATTACTCAACACTTTGCCTTGTTGCAACTGCACTACGCGATTGGCGGATACGGCTACAAATTCAACGTCATGACTGGCGAACACCACGGTTTTGCCCTGGGCTGCCAGTTGGCGAATAACCTCGGCCACCTGTTGCTTGGCTGAATAGTCGAGACCTCTGGTCGGTTCATCGAGCAGCACAATTTGCGAACTCTTTGCTAGCTGAATTGCAAGCACTAGGGCAAGCTGCTGTCCGCTGCTTAAGTCACGAGGGTGGGTTTCAGCGTCAAGGCGTCCGACAAACTCTTCAAAAAGTTTTGAGGTGCTAGTTTCAGCAACTCTGGCGACTTCGTCGGAGTCTGCAAATTCTTGACTAAGTGAGTTGAGAAAAAGCAAGTCAGATGCCTGCTGTGGAACCATTGCAGTGTTCGAAAGTTCATTTCTCAGTTTCCAAAGCAGGGAGGTTTTTCCTGAGCCATTTTCACCCATAATTGCCACTACTTCACCTGAAGTCGCAGCAAAGTCGACATCGTCTAGTGCGACTAGGTCACCGTATTTCACGCTCAGGTGTTTAAGCCCAATGCTTTGTGACTGCTCATCTGGATGAATTATCTCTTTGAAATGTGTCGGTTTCGTAATTCTCGCTCTGGCTTCGGTAATCGATAATGCAAGCGGATCCCATCCCTGCAGCTGTCCAAGTTTGATAATCGGGGGAACGAATGCAAATCTAGATAACTGTTCTGCTGGTTTACCCTGAGCAACAGTCCCATCATTGCCAACCACCAGCACCTGATCTACCAAATCAATCAATCGTTCAATACGGTGTTCAGCGACTATTGCAGTTAGCCCCTCTCGACGACAAAGATCGTGAATAAATTCCAGAAGTTCGTGTGCGGCTGATGGGTCAAGTGCGGAGGTTGGCTCGTCGAGTACCAGAACCTGTTGACCAGCACTTAATGCGGCGGCGATTGCGACGCGTTGTTGTTGACCGCCAGACAATTCTGTTACCCGACGATGACGTAGCTCGGTTAGCCCAGTTGCGGCAATTGCCTTTTCAATTCGTTCGAGCATTTCGTCTACTGGTACGCCGAGTTGCTCGAGCGTAAAGGCAAGTTCCTCAATGACTGTTTCGGCAACGAAAGAACCTTCGGGTTGTTGGTTCACAAAACCAATTTGCTCGGCGGTAACGTGAGGCATGGCGTTGGTGACATCGTTGCCATGAAGAATTCTTTGACCCGAAACTGTGCCACCTGTGAAGTGCGGTGCAAGCCCGACAATTGCTTTAAGAAGTGTGGACTTTCCGCTGCCGGTACCGCCGCAAACCAGCACAAACTGGCCTGCCTCGATATTGAGGTTGACGCGGTTCAGGGCAGGGGTCTCAGTCGAACCGGAATTGAAACTGAAGTTCTGTAGATGGATCATCGAAGCCACCCAGCAAAATTTGCAACAAGCAAGATCATCAGCAAGAGCATGATCGAATATTCAATAGCGCTTCGAGCCTGGGTGGATAGGTTGGTGCGAATAAGTCGCTGCGACGTGAGCTTAATGCTCACCGCTCCAAAGATCAGACCAAGCACAATCACGGCAAGCGTGAGGTAGACATCGAATCCGCTAAGCAGAAGGAAAACCCCAATGAGGTTGAGCACTATGGCTATGAGCCCCAAGACTCTGGCGGTGATTAGCTGTCGCGGACTTTGATTGCCACGACGACCAAAACCTCTGGCGTCCATGGAAGCTGCTAGCAGGAGAGAGCGGTCTAGGGTGTCCTCGAGGACTGGAATTACTATTCCCGCAAGTCGACTTGTTCGTTTTGATTTGCCGCGAAGTTGTCTTGCACGTCGGACTCGATTGAAACTTTCGATCAACTGAGGAGCAAGGTTTATGGCAACAGAGACACTGGTGGCAATTTCGTAAAGTGCGCCCGGTGCAGACTTTAAAAGTTTGCGAGGGTTTGCCAGCGTCGTAGCAATTGCTACTGCCAAGATAATTGCTGCTAGCCGCGCACCATCAATTAATGCGCCGTAAAGAGCTTGCCACGACACCGCTCCAAGGAATTCGAAAGATCCGAATCCAAGATTAATTTGCAACCGTGGTAACTCAACGGCGATTGCGGAATCTGAAGCCGAGTAGGAAAAGAGAATACGAAAAGCAATTCGGATAAAGACCACTATGCCTGCAAGGGTGAGATAAAAACCAAGCGATCTTGCCCAGGTTGCATTTTCTCGAAAAGTCAAAATCAGGATTACAGCGATTATCCCAATTGATGTTGGGATTACTAGGTTGCTAGCGCTTCCGGCAACCAACGCGAGCGTTCCACCGACAAGCCACCATGTACCAGGGTGTATTCGGTTAGCTAGCGATCGCATTTGAAGGTCTTAGGTTGTTCCGCGGGTTCGTGACTTTGCTCGCCAGGTTCAATGAAAACCCAAGCATCGGTATCGCCACATTCAGGGATACGACTAGTTGCACCGGTTGCGCTAAACATCCAGTGGTCGCCAAGTTCTGAAGTCGCGTAGTAGTACGCCCAACTTCCTTGTGAACTAGTAGGTGTGCTGGTGCATGGTTGACTTGCCGGTGTTGGGAAGTTGTTGATTCGGCATACGAAACCAATCGGATATTCCGTTGTGCCTTCTACGGTTTGACCAGCCGCTGAGAACAGTTCCCATCCGTTTCCACTGAAATTATCCGCGCAGGCTTTGGTTACGGAAATGCCCGATTTGGTGCCGTAGTCCACCAGCAGGCTGATCCCGGAATTGGCGCAGAATTCGGTTCCGGTAACTGATTTAGGAATCGAACCTTCAGGAACCGTACTGAGTGCGCCGCTCGTGACCAATGCGCCAATGGCGACCAGTCCGATGAGTGCAATCAGCACAGCCCTGAGGGAGATACGCATTTACTTGATTAGGTCCAAGTAGCTTTTTCCGATTAGTGCTACGTAGCCCTGGATTGTGGCATACGCATTTCCGGAGCCTGCTGTCCAGCTACCTGCTTGGATTCCAGAGTCTGTTGAGGAGATCTTGCTCGCCAACCACTTTGAGTATTCAGTAATTTTCGAACCGCTAGCTTTTAACCCCATTGCCGCGTAAGCGGTTGAGTTGGCACTCCATTCGCCCCAAGATGAGAAAAACTTTCCACTTGCGTCAGATTCAGACACTGAAATCAGCCAAGCTCGCGACTTCGAAATTGTTGAGTTCTTTTTGCTCTCTTCGGCCTTTGTGCCAAAACCTTTAACCGATGCCAATGCTTGCAATGCGAGTCCTGTTGCGTCTGGACTTGCTGATTCAGCGGAGTCGGTCTGACTATCGGCGAAGCCGCCGGTTTTTGCAATTGAGAATGTAGTTAGGTTCACAGCGATTTTTTCAGCCAGAACATTTTCTTTTACAGCACTTAAACCCAGTACCAGCCAAGCGCTGGTGTAGATGTTTTTACTTGGCAATACCGAGTTGTCTGGCATAGTCAGAATTGATCCATCTTTTGCAATGTGCTTTTTCACAATCGATAGCACGGATTTTGCAACCGAACTGCTGCCAAGTTTGAAAGCGCCTGCGGTGAACAAGAACTTACCCGCGTCGGCGGTATTGAAGCGCTTATCGGGGGAGTACAGCGCTCCAACTTTGCCCGTCCAACTTCCTAAAGTTTTAGAACTCTTAAGGTTGTAGTTGACTGCGGCAGATTGGGTTTTGGCGTCATGTCCAGCCGCAAGCAGTTGCAACATTGCCTCCAAGGTCATACCGAAGTCGGCCTTACCCGGAGTGAAACCAACTACATATTTACCCTCGACAAACTGCGAGGAGACGTAATTCACAGTCTTTGGATACTGCGTGGCAGCTTGTGCCGGGATGGTTGATGTGATTGAAATCACAGTGGTTATTACTAGTGTTGCGATTTTGCGCAACCCAGATTGAGTTTCAAACATTTGAAACCTTTCGCATTTGGCGATCTGAGTGCGAAGGCGAATGACCAAGAGTGGTCCCTCGACTCCACCCGTTGACCTCGACGGTTAATTGGAGTCTTTACTAATCTCAGGCATTCCGACTCGTCAAAGACTTACGGCTGCGGGACAGTGCCGGACTTTCACCGGCTTCCCCTGGGATTTGCAAGAACTACAGCATTTCTGCTGCTCCACAAATCTAGCAGCCACCAGTAGAGAGCTAGAACAACCCGCTGATAGTCGCGAGTTGCTTACTTAGTAGGGCATAGCCAACAAAGCTAAATGCATCTAGTAAGAAGTGAGCAAAGAGCAGCGGAGCTACTCGACCCCAGCGTCGATAGGCCCAGCCGAAGACTAGGCCCATCACGAAGTTTCCGACCACTCCAGCTAATCCCTGATAAGCGTGATATGTGGCTCTTATAGCGGAGCTAATCAGTTGCTGGTTTCTGAAGCTAATTTGCATTTCATCGAACTTCTTGTAGAGGTAACCAATCATGATTACTTCTTCGACTGCGGCTGCTTTAAGAGCACTGAACAGCAGAACTGGGATCATCCACCAGTACTCAAATTCCCCTGGTACAACCTTTGCTGCTAATCCCAGTGATCTAGCACCCAAATAAAGAGCTAGGCCAGGGATACCAATAGCCGAGAAAAGTAGAATTCCTTGGCCAAAATCTGAGGATTTGAATTTCCAGATTCCGAGCAGGTCAAAAGGATTCTTGTACTGGGTCGACAACAAGTAAATGACTAATGCAACCGGCATGAATCCTAATGAAATGCCAACGAATCGGTAAACGAAATCGAAAAGTTCTTGGTAGCTCTCGGCTGGGTTTATGGAAGTAGAACTTCCTCCAATTCCAGCCGGCGAAAAAATCTTTTCTAGAAGTGAGATAACAGAATAGATCGCCGATGCACCGAGGCTAAGAAGTAAAACAATTGAAAGTTCGATTTTGATTTTTATATTTTTAGTCAAGATTCACCATTTTGCATTCCGTCGTTGCTCCAGGAAGTCGATGGCGATTTATCGCAACAAACC
>JBFYJA010000078.1:0-4585 GCA_041311675.1 Micrococcales bacterium
GATGCGACCGACGAAGACAACGCTGCGCTGGTCTGGGTCGATTCCATTGGCGCGAACCAATTCAGGATTACTGGCCGACTGGAAAGCATCGAGGTCGATGCCGTTGTGCACCACAGTTACCTTTGCCGGGTCTATTTGCGGATAGGCACGAAGGATGTCTGCACGCATGCCTGCACTAACCGCGATGATCTTGGTTGCACCCTCATATGCTGTGCGTTCAACCCAAGACGAAAGTCGGTAACCTCCACCAAGTTGTTCTTCTTTCCAAGGACGCAGAGGCTCGAGACTGTGTGCAGTAATAAGGTGAGGAATTCCATGCAACGTTCCGGCAACATGACCGGCAAAGTTCGCGTACCAGGTGTGACTGTGAACGAGGTCTGCACCAGCGATGTCGGCAACCATGTTCAAGTCGGTGGCCATGGTTTGCAAAGCTCCATTCGCTGCATCGAAATCAGAGCTGTGGCGATATGAGAATGTATCGGTTTCATTACGTTCCTCGCCGAAACACCTGACCTTTACATCGGTCTGTTTGCGCAGAACTCTCACTAATTCAGCGACATGTACGCCCGCACCACCATAAATGAATGGCGGATATTCCTTAGTGATTAAGTCGATCCTCATATCCAAATGTTACTGGTGTTGGCAAACCGCAATAACATTTTGAATATGAGCAATCCACGCGTATTTGGAATGGTCCTAGCCGGAGGCGAAGGCAAACGTCTCATGCCGCTGACCGCAGATCGAGCTAAGCCTGCAGTGCCTTTTGGTGGAAGCTATCGACTGATTGACTTTGCTCTTTCGAACCTGATCAACTCTGGTCTGCGACGCATTGTTGTCTTGACTCAGTACAAGTCGCATTCTCTCGACCGACACATTTCTCAGCTCTGGCGTATGTCGCCACTGCTTGGTTCATACGTAGCTTCTGTTCCTGCGCAGCAGCGACTTGGAAAGCGTTGGTTCTCCGGGTCTGCAGATGCAATCTTGCAGAGCATGAATTTACTCAGCGATGAGCGCCCAGACATAGTTGTAATCGTTGGTGCCGATCACGTTTATCGAATGGACTTTGACCAAATGATTCAAGCGCACATCGAGTCTGGGCGTGGAGTCACCGTTGCTGCAATTCGACAGCCAATCAGTCTTGCAACTCAATTCGGCGTGATTGAGGTTGACGACAACGATGCCACCAAGATCGCTGCATTCCGAGAGAAGCCTTCAGATCCGAAGCCTCTAATTGACGCCCCGAATGAAGCTTTGGTTTCAATGGGTAACTATGTTTTTTCTGCTCAAGCACTAATCGATGCCATCGAACACGACGGCACGCTAGAAGACTCTTCTCACGATATGGGTGGCGACATCATTCCTTACATGGTGTCTCGTGAAGACGCCAGCGTATATGACTTCACCTTCAACGAGATTCCGGGTAGCACCGAACGTGACCATTCCTACTGGCGCGATGTCGGTACCATCGAGTCGTACTACGAATCGCACATGGACCTTATTTCGGTGATGCCGGTATTCAACCTCTACAACTCAGAGTGGCCGATTCATACCCAACAGGTGAACCTCCCTCCAGCGAAGTTTGTTCACGATGGCGAAGGAAACCAGGGTCGCACTACCGATTCGATTGTTTCACTTGGAACTGTGATTTCAGGCGGCATCGTAGAACGAAGCGTGGTCTCCCCTGGTGTTCGCGTGCACTCAAGAGCTCTAATCACGGATTCTGTGCTTTTGGACGACGTTCAGGTCGGTAGAGACTGCACAGTTCGAAAAGCAATCCTGGATAAGAGCGTGGTTGTGGCAGATGGTGCTTCAATTGGAGTAGACCGCGAGCGTGATCTTGCTCGTGGTTTTACCGTGACTGACACCGGTATCACTGTTGTAGCAAAGGGTGTGCTCGTAACTCCGTGACAAAGCTTTTAGTCGTTTTTGATGTGGATTCAACACTTATCGAAGACGAAGTAATTGAATTATTGGCTGACGTGGCCGGCAAACGTGCCGAGGTAGCCGCAATTACCGAACGTGCAATGGCCGGTGAACTCGACTTTGCCGCCAGCCTGATTGAACGAGTCAGCACACTTGCCGGATTGCCTGAAACAGTCTTCGAAGAAGTCGGCAAGAGAATCCGGATTACCAAGGGTGCAAAGGAACTTATCGATGCCGTGCACAACGCTGGCGGTCGCGTTGGGGCTGTGAGTGGCGGATTCACTCAGGTACTCAATCCCCTAGCCGAGATTTTGAATCTTGATTTTGCTCGAGCAAATGATTTAGAAGTCATCGATGGGAAACTAACCGGCAAGGTCATCGGCAAAATTGTTGATCGCGCGGCTAAGAAAGAAGCTCTCTTGGAATGGGCTCAGCGTGCAGATTTCAAACTTGAACAGACCGTTGCGGTTGGTGACGGTGCAAATGATTTAGAGATGATGGACGTTGCAGCACTCTCGGTGGCGTTCAACGCAAAACCAATCGTGAAAGAAAAGGCAAACCTGGTACTCGAATCGGGAAACCTTGCCGACCTAATTGGTGTGCTTGGTCTTTAGTGACCCATTCCTAGTCCACCATCAACTGGAATTACCGCGCCGCTAATGTAGCTCGCATCATCGCCGGCTAGCCAGGCAACAACTTTGGCAACTTCTTCCGGTGCCGCAAAACGACCAGCAGGAATTTGCTTTTTGTAACCAGCTTGCACTTCCTCAGGAAGTTCAGCGGTCATATCCGTGTCGATGAAGCCGGGTGCCACTACGTTTGCGGTAATGCCTCGGCCGCCGAGTTCGCGAGTAATTGATCTGGCCATACCAACCAACGCTGATTTGGTTGCTGAATAGTTAACCTGGCCGGCAGATCCAAGCAGTCCCACGACTGAACCGATAAGCACGATTCGTCCGTGCTTCTTCTTGATCATGCCGAGGCTTGCGCGCTTGACTACGCGAAATACTCCATTGAGGTTGGTGTTCACGACTTCTTCAAATTGCTCGTCACTCATACGCATCAAAAGTGTGTCCTTGGTGATGCCAGCATTTGCCACCAAGATGTCGACGGACCCAAGCTTTGACTCGATCTCTGCAAACGCAGCGTCAAGCGAGGCCGAATCCGTTACGTCCGCTTTGACCGAAAGTGCTCCCACAGGGCCTTCACCGGATCGAACTGTGACTGCGACGCGGTAGCCCCGCTTGATGAACTCTTCGGCGATTGCTCGGCCAATTCCGCGGTTTCCCCCGGTAACTAAAACGGTTTTCTCGGTCATGCCTAGAAGTCTAGTGTTTGACTTAAAGTTGACTTAGGACTGAAACGGAGCTCCATTGGTCGAACCACAAAGCGTAACCAACCTCGGGGTTTCCCCTGAAGTGGAGCGCCGAAGCCGTATGATTCGCTACTCCATCGCCATGACCGTGCGAATGGTGTGCATCGTGCTTGCCATCGTCGTGCAGGGATGGTTGATGTGGGTTTGCTTTGCATTGGCAATCGTGCTTCCCTACTGGGCTGTGGTGATTGCGAATAGTCGTGGTGATGTGAAACCGAATGCTAAGGCAACTACGGTAACCGCTCCTCGAATTGCCATTTCGGCAGATCAATTCCGCGAAACCAAAGATTCATGAGCGAGTCCAAGTGTTCAAGGGCAAATTGCACTTTGCCAGCAAAGTACTTGATCGATTGGGCGAACCCAATGATTCATTGCGGTGATCGCAAAAAAACCTGGGCGGCCTGCGATGAACATCGCGACTATCTGGTGGATTTCGTGAAGGCGCGAAATTTCTTTATTGAGATTCGTGAGGTTGTAGAACTTGGCAGCTAAGTCAGATTTGAAGCGTTGGTCGGGCTGGCTTGCTCTCGTTGTGGTCTTTTCAATTGCTTGTGCGCTGTTGTCTAACTGGCAATTTTCACGACGTGCAGAAGCACTAGCCGAAATGGCGCAGGTAGCAAAAAACTACGACGCTGTACCTGTTGCTATAGATCTCGTCTCTGGGTTTGACTCTTTTGATGCGAAAAACCAATGGCGACCAGTAAGCCTAACCGGCCACTACCTAGTTGGTAACGCGGTTCTAGTTAGAAACCGTCCGCTTGATGGTCAGCCAGGATTCTTGCAGGTCGTACCATTTCAGCTGAAAGATGGTCGCTTGATTGCCGTCGAGCGCGGCTGGATTGCGAGCGACTCGAACTACCAACCGCCAAAAATAATTCCAATGCCAAGTGGCGAAAGTCAAACCGTAATCGCGAGAGTTCGCCCAGCGGAACCAACCCTTGACCGTGGCGCACCGAAAGGTCAACTAGGAACCATAAATATTGAAGCCTTGATTCGTTCTCAAGGAATCAAAGATGCTATTTTTTCTAAAACCTATGCGCGAATGGCAAGTGAAGAGTTAAGTCAGTCATCCGTCCCCAAAGCGCTAGCTAAGCCGGAACTAGATGAAGGTAACCACCTCAGTTACGCGCTGCAGTGGATTATGTTCGCTCTCATGGCAGTGGTCGCATTGATTTGGGGTATCAAGAAAGAACGAGAGGCGCGCGGCCTTTCAAAGGCAAGAGTGACTAGGCGAAAAGTCATTGGTCAAGTTGACGCAGAAGTTGAGGATTCGCTTAGCTGAGTGAA
>JBFYJA010000079.1:0-4523 GCA_041311675.1 Micrococcales bacterium
CCTACGAAGAAACCGGCGACATTCTCTAAGTGCCAGAGGGACATACCGTTCATCGAACGGCAAATGACTTCAACAAGTTGTTTGCTGGCAAGAAAGTCTCAGTTGATTCGCCGCAGGGCAGATTTACCTCGGATGCAAAGCTAGTTTCCGGTCAAACTCTGACTAAGGCTTGGGCAGTAGGTAAGCAGCTATTTCTGGAATTTGGCGACGGCGTCTTTTTGCGTATTCACCTAGGTATCTATGGCAAATGGCAGTGGCACGCAGTTTCTGAATTACCCAAAGTGGTTGGCGAGGTTCGTGCGCGGTTCTACTCTGGAGTAACTTTGGCTGAATTGCGTGGACCAACGGTTTGTGAGGTCATCGATGTAACCGAGTTACAGCATGTCCTAAAACGACTTGGTCCCGATCCACTAAATCCGAATCGTGGCGGAAAAGAATCTGACAGATTCATTCAAAAAGTATTAGCCAGCAAGAAGACCATTGGTGAATTGTTGATGGATCAATCCGTCATTGCTGGCATAGGAAATGTTTATCGTGCTGAACTACTTTTTCGGGCAAACATCGAACCGCATACTCCAGGTCTTCGTCTCACTCAAGAACAAGTTCAGTCACTTTGGGATGATAGCGCGAAGCTTTTGAAAGTAGGAGTTAAGACTTCGTACATGATCACCCGCGATGAATTTTTTACTAAGCGACCTAGCAAGGCGGATCGAAACTGGGTCTACAAGCGCGAGGGGGAACCTTGTCGCGTGTGTGGAACCAAGGTGAGTATCGAGTTGATGGCTGGGCGCAAGCTCTATTGGTGTGGCCGCTGCCAGAGGTAAATACTGGAGCGGATGACGGGAATCGAACCCGCGTCATCGGTTTGGAAGACCGAGGCTCTACCATTAAGCTACATCCGCGAAGTTGGTCCATAAAAAACGGACAACCTCACCATTCTATGGGATAAGATAGGGAAGTTGTCTGCTCGTTGTCGAGCGAACCTCCGGGATGTGGCTCAACTTGGTAGAGCACCTGTTTTGGGTACAGGGGGTTGCAGGTTCAAATCCTGTCATCCCGACCACTGTTACAAAGTGATCGATAGCAATAAAACCCAGCTCGCGTTTACGACGCGGGCCTTTCAGGAGAAGGTCCATTGAAATCAACCGTTGAACGCATTACTCCAACTCGCGTAAAGCTAAAGATTGAGGCGACCAAGGCTGACTTGCAGCCAAGCATCGATCACGCATACGAGCACATTGCCGAAGACGTTTCGATTCCAGGCTTCCGTAAGGGCAAGGTCCCACCAGCGATCCTTGAGAAGCGCGTTGGAAAGCCTGCAATTATCGCTCACGCAATCAACGACGGTATGGATTCGTTCTACCGCGCCGGAATTGAAGAGCACAAGCTTCGCCCACTTGGTCAGCCAAAGGCAGACATTCTCAAGGCTCCAGATGAGAACACTTGGGAGGGCACACTCGAGATCGAAATTGAAGTAGAGGTTCGCCCAGAGATCAAGCTTCCTTCTTACAAGGGTTTGAAGGTTAAGGTCACCGACGTAAAGGTTGACTCGAAAGACGTAGACGCAGAACTAGACGCACTTCGTGCACGCTTCGGTTCACTAAAGACTGTTGAGCGCGCTGCTAAGAAGGGTGACTTCACCTCAATTGACCTTAAAGCGGAAATCGATGGCAAGGTTATCGACGAAGCCAAGAACATTTCTTACGAAATTGGTTCGGGCAACCTGCTTGATGGAATCGACGAAGCACTAGACACTCTTACAGCTGGCGAGAGCACCACCTTCAACTCGAAGTTGGTTGGCGGCGATGCTGCAGGTAAGGAGTCACTAATTTCTGTGACTTTAAACGCAGTCAAGGAACGCGAGCTTCCAAAGGCTGACGATGAATTTGCCAAGTTGGCGTCTGAGTTCGACACCATTGCGGAATTGAAGAAGTCACTCGAAGAGCAGCTTGCTGAATCAAAGAAGTGGGGTCAGGGTCTCGAGGCTCGCGACAAGGTCACCGATGCGCTACTTGGCATGGTGGAAATCGCAATTTCTGAGGAACTGATCAACGACGACGTAAACCGCCACCTTGAGGGTGAAGGTCGCCTTGAAGACGAAAAGCATCGCGCAGAAGTTAAGGAGCAGAGCGAGAAGTCATTCCGCGTGCAGATGCTTCTAGACGAAATCGCACTTGCCGAAGACGTCAAGGTTAACGAAAACGAACTTATGCAGTACCTAGTCCAGAGCTCACAGCAGTATGGCATGGACCCTAGCGAATTCATCAAGATCATCGACCAGAACGGCCAGATCCCATCATTCGTGGGAGAGGTTGCTCGTCGCAAGGCCTTGGCAATCGTGCTTGAACACGCCGAGGTAAGCGACAGTAAGGGCAAGGTTGACCTTGAGGCTTTCACCAAGACTGATGCTGAATTGGCGCTGGATCCACACGCTGGCCACGACCACGATTAATCCTCCAGAAGCGAGTCATTACTCGCTCAGCGAACACTGCCAAGCATTTCGATGCTTGGCAGTTAGCCTTTAAGTCGCACCGAGGAAAGAGGAATTCATGGCTGAACACGGCCCGGAACGCAACGGCACATTTGAGCGTTTGCTTCGTGATCGCATCATTTGGCTAGGTAGCGAAGTTCGCGACGACATGGCAAACGAGATCTGCGCAAAGATTCTGTTGCTCGCCGCTGAAGATTCAACCAAGGACATCTTCCTCTACATCAACTCACCTGGTGGTTCGATTACCGCCGGCATGGCTATCTACGACACCATGCAGTACGTGCCAAACGACATCGTGACTGTTGGTATCGGCATGTGTGCTTCAATGGGGCAGTTCCTCCTTTCATCGGGAACCAAGGGCAAGCGGTACGCAACCCCTAACACCCGAGTACTGCTTCACCAGCCACACGGTGGTTTTGGTGGAACCGCTGCAGACGTTCAGACTCAGGCGGAACTCATCATGTCGATGAAGCGTCAGCTTGCTTCAATCACTGCTGAGCAAACCGGCAAGACTGTTGAGCAGATTATGCAAGACGGAGACCGCGACCGCTGGTTCACCGCTCAAGAGGCGTTGGAATACGGATTCATTGACCACATTCAAGAATTTGCTGGATCGGCAACTGGAGTAGGAAAGAACTAATGAAGAACTTTATTTCACCTGAGTCTCGTTACATTCTTCCGAGCTTTACCGAGCGCACTTCATACGGTTACCGTGAGCAGAACCCATACAACAAGCTCTTTGAAGACCGAATTATCTTTTTGGGTGTTCAGGTTGACGATGCATCTGCAGACGACATCATGGCGCAGTTGCTAGTGCTTGAGTCACAGGATCCAGATCGTGACATCACCATGTACATCAACTCACCTGGTGGCTCATTCACCGCGATGACCGCGATTTACGACACCATGCAGTACATTCGTCCTCAGATTCAGACCGTATGTCTAGGCCAGGCTGCTTCAGCAGCTGCTGTGCTTCTTGCGGCCGGTACTCCTGGAAAGCGCTTGGCTCTGCCTAATGCTCGAATCTTGATTCACCAGCCAGAAACTGGCGGCGGTCCTGGTCAGGCATCTGACATCGAACTTCAGGCGAAGGAACTGTTGCGCCTCCGTAGCTGGTTGGAAGAGACCATCTCGAAGCACACAGGCAAGCCAATTGCCGAGGTCAACAAGGATATCGACCGTGACAAGATCCTCACTTCAGCCGAAGCGCTGCAGTACGGTCTTATCGACCAGGTGCTTACCTCACGTAAAAACGCCTAATTAGCCGGCTTTTTCGGTCACCCCGATATAGGGTTTTTCTATGACTAAGTTGGGCGAATCGAGCGACCTGCTCAAGTGTTCTTTCTGCGGAAAGAGCCAGAAGCAGGTGCGCAAGCTGATTGCTGGCCCTGGCGTCTACATTTGCGATGAGTGCATCGAACTTTGTAACGAAATCATCGAAGAAGAACTTGGTTCGGTAGTAAAGCAGGTTGAGGAAATCGACCTACCAAAACCTCGTGAAATCAAGGGCTACCTTGACGAATTCGTGATTGGTCAGGATCAAGCCAAGAAGGCTCTATCGGTTGCCGTCTACAACCACTACAAGCGCATTCGTTCTCGTGGCACGCTCACTGCCACAGGTAAAGAACACGACCAAATTGAAATCGCTAAGTCAAACATTTTGATGATTGGGCCAACCGGTTGCGGCAAGACTTACCTTGCTCAGAGTCTTGCTCGCCGACTAAACGTTCCATTCGCTGTGGCAGACGCAACTGCACTTACCGAGGCCGGTTACGTCGGTGAAGATGTCGAAAACATTCTGCTCAAGCTTCTGCAAGCCGCCGATGGCGATGTAAAGCGTGCTGAAACTGGAATTATCTACATCGATGAAATCGACAAGATTTCTCGCAAAGCAGAAAACCCATCAATCACTCGCGATGTTTCTGGCGAGGGAGTGCAGCAGGCGCTGCTAAAGATTCTTGAGGGAACTGTTGCTTCGGTTCCGCCTCAGGGTGGTCGCAAGCACCCGCAGCAGGAATTCATTCAACTAGAT
>JBFYJA010000011.1:0-12801 GCA_041311675.1 Micrococcales bacterium
GTCTCGAAGTGGCTAATGACCAATTGCACTTCATGCATGGCGGTTTCGAGACACCGCTTCCACCACAATTTGATTCGGCCGATTTGATTCGCGCTTACAACGTACTGCGACAGTATGACGAAGCTGAAGTCGCCACTGCATGGCAAACCATGCAATCACGATTATCCAGCGATGGAGTCTTGGTAGAGGGGACCTGCGACGAAATCGGCAGGCTTTCGAGTTGGGTAACACTTAATCGAAACGAACCAATTTCCTTCACTATTTCGCTTCGACTCTCTGGATTGGATTTACCCAGCAAGGTTGCCGAAAGACTGCCTAAAGTTTTGATTCATCGAAACGTGCCTGGCGAAAGAATCTATGACTTTCTGAATGCGCTCGACCAAGGCTGGAAGAATCATTCCGCGCTTTCTGTGTTTGGCGCTTCGCAACGTTGGATTTCGGTTTGCAAAGAAATGCGCAATCAAGGTTGGCCGCTGGTTGGCGATTCAAAACGGTGGCGTCTCGGTGAAATCAGCGTGGACTGGAAAGCTGTGGCGCCGAACTAAATTTTTGGCAGTTCTGCCCTAGCGTCGTCTTCGCTCATTCCGGATGCGCAAAGTAAGTCCACCAACATTGGGCGGAGCAGCAGAAGCACGCTCGCCTCTTGAAGCTGATCGGCAATTCCGTGTTGCTTGGGGTCAAGCTGGTGAATAATTTCCACGAACTTCTCCTGAGCGCGGTGGCGAAGAGCGGGTTCGTCTACACCCTCTGCTAGGTCAGTTACGCCGGCCGCAATCTGATCCAATAAGTCCGCCAGATATGGGCGTTTTTGGCCATCTCTAATCAGGAAGTCGATGCGACGCACGACCACCCGCAGGTTACGCATGGCAAGGTCCATGCCCCTTAGTACCCGCACCTGCCCGGTAAGGTCATCGCGGAACTTACGCATAAAAGGTGATATCCGACTGATCGAAATCGCACTGTCGAGTGACATGCGCCAGTTATCGATGAGTGGCTGCGTGCGACGAACTTCCTTGAGCGCCTCATCGGCCACTGCAACATTTGACTCCAGTAGCGCACGCTTCAGAGCAAGAATCGAACCGAGGAATGCATCGAAAAGCTTGTCGGCATCCTTGATTGCCATACCGCGAGGATTACGAGGAATAAGCGCAGTAAATATGAGCGCGATGAGACCACCAACGATTCCATCGACGCTACGCATGAATACTCCACCAGCAGGTGCCGCAAGTAAGTGAACGAGCATCGACTGAATGCCTACAGTCAGAGCAAACGCGGAACTTGAAGTTATAAAGCGAGCGAGCACAAGTGATATCAGTAGCGTGACTGCCATCTGCCAAATTCCTTGGCCGAATGTCATCAATAAAGTTTCACTAAGTGCAATTCCAAAAATCATCCCAACAGCGGTTTCTATAACTCGCCTAGGACGTGCATCACGGGTGAAACCAAGTGCGGTAATTGTGACGGTCACTGAAAGCAACGGCACTTCGTGACCCAGAACAAAGTGTGAAAAAGCATAAGCCGTAACCGCGGCGAGAATAATTTGAAGAGTGGGTGGAAGAGATTCAATAACTCGTTGCGCAGAGTCTTTGAAGCTCCAATGCAATCGAGGTTTTTTCATCTCATCGTCCTAGTAAATTTTTGCGCTTCTCTGCAAGGTTAGCCGCCATGCCTGCTGTAGGCGGAACGATAGTTTCCTGCTTCGCTGCAATTTCGCCAAACTCTGATCGCACAAAAAGCGCGGCTTTCTCGTCAACATTTCTCCCAATCACCGCGAGCGCGATAGGGCCTAGTTCAAAGTGTTGACCAATACTGGTGATTCGACCAATGGCGTTGTCTGTGCCGCTTACGAATACTTGGTCGCCAGCTGCAGCGAGCGCATGTCCCGAACCATCTAGGTGCAGCAAAACTAACCGACGTGGCGGATGTCCGAGGTTGTGAACCTTAGCCACGGATTCCTGCCCTCGATAGCAGCCTTTGGTGAGGTGAACTGCACTACTTAGCCAATCGAGCTCGTGCGGCAGAGTCTTTTCATCAAGTTCATTCGGCTGAGCTGGACGGTGAGCCGCCACACGCAAGGCCTCCAGGGCTAGACAGCCAGCCTGCTTAGTCTCCGCCAAAAGCTTCTCCAAGGCATCCTCGCAGAGCAGTGATTCAAAGTAATCCCAGGCTTCACCTCGGTTAGCCGCGTAGCGCACACTGCCAACCGGTTCGTCACTCCAGGCATCTCGCCAAACCAACTTGGATAACCCTTTGCCGAAGCTTGCCACTACCAGGAAATCCGCGGCATTGACTTTAACCTTGCTTCTGAAAATCATCTGATCTAACCAAGCCAGAAGTTTGTCGCGTTGATCCGCCAAAACAATCAATAGTGTTTCTGCTTCGCCTTCGATGATGTGGACATCCTGTTCGATTCGTCCTTGAGCATCTAGCAGCAATCCTTCGGCGCTGTCACCGTCAGAAAGCTTGGAAACATTTTGCGAAAGCATCGAATTCAACCAAGTGATTCGATCTTCACCGGTTACAGAAATAACTGACTTGTCTTCGAGGACAACGATGCGTTCTCCCGCTAGCAAATCTCGTTGCTCAACGAGCGGGTTGTCGAAGTGGCTGTTAGGCAATACGTTCCAAACGTGCTGATGCGTGCGGTTTTAGGTCACTGCCCGGCATTGCGATTTCCCAAACCCAGAGCAGCGCATTCTCAACCAAACCATAAAGACGTGTGCTGTGACGGTAGTACTTTGCTCCGTCGAATGCGGTACCGGCAAAGGACGCTAGATCAACTCGGGCACCTTTGATTTTTCCGTTGTAAAGTTCTGCGGTTCCACCAGGGTGAAGCGTTGAAACCTGGATGTCAAAACCACCTTCGGCATTGCGAATGGTTTCCAGATCTTCACGAGTTTTAATTGACAATTCACCGACACCTGGAAGTAGTCCAGGTCCGGCATCAGCGTCTTCGATTTTGCGAGCTAATCTCCAGTAGCCAAGTTCGCTTGGCAAGGCAGTCTCTTTTTCGTCCATCAACTGCGCGGACGATACATAAGTGAGCACATTGTGTCCGTCGTGGGAAAACTCAACGCGCTGTTTGAATTCGTGTTCGGCACCATCAAAGCTGATAACTCCAGAGCCCTCCCAAGTACCTACTAAGAAGGCAAATGGGGTTAGTTCAAGCGGTAGATCTTCGGGCAGTACGAACAACTACTTCTGGCCCTTAAAAAGCTTGTAAAGAACTAGCGCTGAAAGGCCAGCAATGGCCAAAGATGCGAGAACCAATAGGCCGGTAAAGAAAATTTCTAGCGAGAGCTTCATGGTCTCAAGTTTAGCCTTGGAGCCATTCGTAGGCAGTGGCGGCCACCAAAATCAGATAACTACCGCCGCCAACGTAAGCCAGGCGACGAACAAATCCAGCTGGCTCAGAGCGGAACAACTGAACAATTGAAACTAGGGCTAGGGCTCCGGCCAGTACTGCCGCAAACGGGCCCAGCAATTCGTGCTTTGGAAATCGCAGCACCAGAGCAACTGTGGTAACAAGGACCAGCACCCAAATACTGATGATCTCGAGCCAGTTCTGCTTCATGCTCCAATTATGCTTGAGATAGCAATTTGGGAGAGAAATGGCACAGTTACTGATTCTCTCGGCAGCAGCCGAAGGTGAAATGCTCCCTGCCCTCGGGCTGCTCTCCCACCGGGTTCGAACTATTCCAGCGGAGCCTGCCTCACTGATCAACGCTCCGATATCAGACCTTATTTTTCTTGATGCTCGCAAGGATTTGGCATCAGCAAAATCGCTAGCCAAAATTCTGCAAACTACTGGACTAAGCACACCTCTCGTTGTGGTCGTTACAGAGGGTGGCCTCGCAGGGATTTCAGCGGAGTGGGGTGCCGATGACATCATTCTCGAAAATGCTGGACCCGCAGAAATTGATGCACGTATTCGTCTCAACATCGCACGCGCTCAATTTGCGCACAGCGCAGATGAAGTAAATGCGACCGGAATTGTTATCGACGAAGCCAGCTACTCGGCACGACTCAATGGCAAGCCGTTGGACCTGACCTTCAAAGAATTTGCTCTGCTGAAATTCTTAGCATCAAACCCAGGTCGGGTATTCACCCGGGACCAGTTACTGAGCGAAGTTTGGGGTTACGACTACTTTGGTGGCACGCGCACAGTCGACGTACACATTCGTCGACTTCGAGCCAAGCTCGGCGATCTCGAATCGATGATTGGAACCGTCCACAACGTTGGCTACCGCTTCATGGTTGAGGCTGAAGGCGAATACGCGCGTTAATAAGTAGTTTCCCCATAGTTAGTCATTCGTGGCAAACTGGAACCTATGTCTGACGAAACCATGGCAATTGACCTTCCGGCCAATTCCAACAACTTTCCGGACAATCGCTTTCTAGATCGAGAAATTAGCTGGTTGTCCTTTAACCAGCGCGTACTCGAGCTCGCTGAGGACCCAAACCTCTTCCTCCTTGAGCGAGTCAATTTCTTGAGTATCTTTGCCTCTAACCTCGACGAGTTCTTCATGGTACGTGTGGCGGGCCTCAAGCGCCGCATTGCTACCGGTCTAGCAGTGACCGCCAGTTCTGGCTTGAGTCCTTCCGAGGTGCTAACTCAGATCAGCCAAGAGGCACACCGCTTGCAGGAACGTCACGCCAAGGTATTCATCGAGCAGCTTGAGCCTGCCCTTCGCGCCAACGGCATCCGCTTGGTGCGTTGGAATCAACTTGAAGATCAAGAAAAAGCTGCACTACACACATATTTTCAGTCTCAGATTTTTCCGGTGCTTACTCCGCTTGCCGTAGACCCAGCGCACCCATTCCCGTACATCTCTGGTTTGTCTCTAAACCTCGCGGTTGTGGTTCGCAATCCACAAAACGACAAAGAACTTTTTGCTCGTGTCAAAGTTCCACCGCTACTACCTCGCTTCGTGCGCATTCCTGGTAGTAGTTCAGTGCATGATGCACGTTACGTGAGCCTCGAAGACATCATCGGTGAATTCATTGGTCAGCTTTTCCCAGGCATGGAAATTTTGCAGCACCACACGTTCCGAGTTACTCGTAACGAAGATCTTGATGTAGATGAAGATGAAGGTGAGAATCTACTCGTAGCTCTTGAAAAAGAATTATTGCGTCGACGCTTTGGCCCTCCAGTTCGTTTGGAAGTAGCAAACGACATTAACCCTGAAGTTCTCGACCTCTTGATGAGAGAACTCGATATCACTAACGAAGATGTGTACAAACTTCCGGCTCCGCTAGACCTAACCGGACTAAGCGAAATCGCATTCTTGAAGCGACCAGAATTGCGCTACCCACCACACCCGGTAATCACCAACCGGTACCTACACGCGGGCGAAGACGAGAGCATCGATATTTTTGCTCAGATTCGACAGCGCGAAATTTTGCTGCACCACCCATATGAGTCATTCACTACCAGCGTGGTTTCGTTCCTCCAGGCGGCCGCTGCCGACCCGCAGGTACTGGCCATCAAGCAGACTCTCTACCGCACCAGCGGTGACAGTCCGATTGTGGATGCCCTAATTGACGCGGCAGAGGCCGGCAAACAGGTGCTTGCCTTGGTTGAGATCAAGGCGCGCTTCGACGAGCAAGCCAACATCTCTTGGGCTCGCAAGCTCGAGCAAGCTGGCGTTCACGTGGTTTACGGAATCGTAGGACTAAAGACCCACTGCAAGTTGGCGCTGGTAATTCGTCAGGAAGGCAGCGCACTGCGCCGCTACTGCCACATCGGCACCGGTAACTACAACCCGAAGACCGCACGCTTCTACGAAGACTACGGACTGCTAACCTCACGCGAGGCAGTCGGCGAAGACCTAACTCGTCTCTTCAACCAGCTCTCTGGCTATGCACCAGATGCAACTTTCAAAGCGCTCCTCGTTTCACCAAACGGCGTTCGTGATGGACTAATCGAACACATCGATCGCGAAATTGCATTCAAGCAGGAAGGCCGCGATGCAAGAATTCGCATCAAGGTCAACTCACTGGTAGATGAGCAAATCATCGATGCGCTATATCGAGCCTCAAACGCCGGTGTTGCGGTAGAAATTTTGGTTCGCGGCATGTGTGCGTTGCGCCCAGGTGTGCATGGTTTAAGTGAAAACATCAAGGTGCGTTCTGTACTTGGACGTTACCTAGAACACTCACGTGCATTCACTTTCAATGGCGGCGGCGACCCTGCGGTTTACATCGGCTCTGCCGACATGATGCACCGCAATCTTGATCGTCGCGTGGAAGCATTGGTTCGGCTTGTGCAGCCTGACCATATTCGCGACATTAATGAACTGTTTGATCTTGCAATGTCGGACGACGTTTCATCGTGGCACCTCGACTCGGAAGGTAAATGGTCTCGTCACCAATTTGGAGAAGGCGGAGTGCGCCTCACTGACGTTCAGGACCAAATCATGAAAGACGTGCACGCTAAGCGAAACGCTCGATGAGTCCAGTAGTAGCAGCCGGTGCCATTCTCTGGCGCCTAGAAAATAACGAACTTAAGGTCGCGATCATTCATCGCGCTCGATATAACGACTGGAGCTGGCCGAAAGGCAAGCTGGACAAGGGCGAGACGGTTGCCCAAGCAGCGGTTCGAGAAATTCGCGAGGAAACTGGGCTCAAAGTAACTCTCGGTGTTCACCTAGCCGAAATCAATTACAAACTGCCAAACGGTAGCGACAAGCAAGTGCATTACTGGGCCGCGAATGTCAGCGACAAGGCTCTGGCTGGTAGCAAGTTCAAGCCAAGTGAAGAAGTGGCCAAGGTCGACTGGAAGACCGTGGCGCAGGCACGCAAGTTACTTTCATATGAATTCGACTACGTGCCGCTAAACAACCTGGTAGCCCTATTTGACGCCGGCCTACTGGAAACTAAACCTTTGATCGTGCTTCGTCACGCCAAGGCGATGGCTCGCTCGGACTGGAAGGGTGGCAAGGTCATCGATGACGGCAAGCGTCCACTCCACGACTTTGGCAAGCAGCAGGCTAAGGCTCTCATTCCAACCATTTCAGCATTCGGGCCTAGGCAAGTAGTGACCAGCCCATGGAAGCGTTGCAAAGACACCGTTGCTCCATACGCGGTAAAGAAGAAACTTGCCATCATCGAACGTCATCAGCTCAGTGAACTTGGCAACGCAAAACGACCCAGTCGTACCAGCGATGTGGTTGAAGATTTTGTATTTCGAAACAAGTCGGTAGTAATTTGCTCGCACCGACCGTCGCTTCCTACGATTCTGAAAACACTCGCTAGTTACGCCCCGCTTAGCTTGCGCAAACAAATCAACGACGCAACCACACTTCGACCTGGTCAAATGTTGGTGGCCCATGTTAATCGCACTGGCAAGAAACCACGTGTAGTTGCAGTTGAACTCCAAGAGTCTTTACTCAAAGCCGAATAAACTGACTCGGTGAAGAAAACCCCTCGCCTAGCCGCACCGGCACTACTTGCAGTTTCAGCCGTTTGGGGTGCCGCCTTTGTTCTGATGAAGCCGGCAATCGATCAAGAACCGTTCTATGACTTCTTGGCCACTCGTTTCACCTTCGCCACCATCATCATGATTCTTGCCAGACCAAAGGTTCTTCGCGAATTCAATTGGGATCTCATCAAGCGCGGTGTGCCTCTGGGTATCCTGCTCTGCTTGGGTTACATAACTCAGACCATCGCGCTCGAGCAAACCACCGCGGCGATCACCGGCTTCTTGACCGGACTCTACGTTGTCCTAACACCTGTCCTAGCATGGCTGTTCGCCAAAAAGAAACTGGATAAGCGAATCTTTATCGGCATAGTTCTAGCAACCATAGGCCTTGCCCTACTTTCGATCAACGGACTAACCGTGGAACCAGGGCAAAACTGGGGAATCGCTTGCGCCTTCTTCTTTGCCGCCCACATTGTGGCTCTTGGTGCTTGGTCGCCTGGCAAAAACGTCTACGTACTAACCATTCTTCAGCTCGGCACGATGTCGGTACTCAACTGGATTGGTGCTTACGCCGCCGACGGCGAGTACCAGGCCCCACCAAATGGCGATGTCTGGTTCGCCGTAATCTTCACTGCGGTATTTGCCACTGCGATTGCCTTCTTTGTGCAAACCTGGGCGCAGTCGCTGATGGATGCTTCGCGAGTGGCAATTATTCTGACCGCTGAGATTGTTTGGGCCGCAGTTATTTCAGTAGCCGTTGGTCAAGAAGTTCTGAGCTTTAAAACTATTGCCGGTGGAGTAATCATGCTGGCTGCAATGTTGATCGTGGAGTGGCCGACTAAGAAAAACGACCCGCTCGCACAAACCCACTTCGCTTAAACGCGAACGGCTTCAACCAAGAATGCCTGCTCAGGGGCTAACACTGGAGTCTTCAAACCAACCTGTGCAAGTGCGGCACCACTTAGAGTAACGCCATCAAACCAGTGCGGTGCCTTGCGGCCAATCCAGAACGCGGCACCTGCCGGTTCAACCAATTTGACGCGGTAATTCGCATTCGCATCCAGACCGAGTAACTGCAAAGTGTTTGGCAAGCTTCCAGAAGTTGCTTTCAATGCAGCGTATGCAAAAATCGCCTTCGACTTATCCTGAGCAACAACACCGTGCACAAATGCTTCATCGTTTGGCTGTTCAACGCGAATCATCTTGCCGCTGTGCAGAAGCTCGCGGTTGGTTTTGTAGAAGTCGGCCCACGACTTCAAAGCTGCAATTTCTTCTGCTGTGCATCCAGTGATGTCCCACTCAATTCCAGCGTGACCAAATAGTGCGGTCACCGCTCGGAATGAAAGCGAGTGCGTGCGGTGTGAGGTGTGTGCCGTGGTTGGGCCAATGTGAGAACCAAGTAACTCTGGTGGAATCACAGTCTGGGTGTATCGCTGAATATACTGACGCTCAAGAGCATCGTTGCAGTCCGAAGTCCAGAAGCGATCCGAATGCATCACCATTCCAAGATCGATTCGACCACCACCAGAAGAACAAGACTCGATTTCCAATGCCGGGAAGCGGGACTTCAGTTCATCGAATAACCGGTAGATCGCCAGTGTCTGGTTGTGAACCGCAGCATGACCAAGGTGACCAGGCTCAACAAGAGTTCGGTTGTGATCCCACTTAATGTAGGAAATCTTGCAGGAAGAAAGCACTTCAGAGACTTGATCAAGCACATGCTTGTAGGCACCTTCGTGAGTGAGGTCAAGTACCTGCTGGAATCGACCCTCAGGCGGAATGCGGTTACCAACCTGCAGCATCCACTCTGGGTGCGCTCGATACAAATCAGAGTCCACCTGAATCATTTCACCTTCGAACCAGAGCCCGAATTCGATGCCTCGAGCCTCGAGCACATCCGCAAGCGGCTTCAATCCATTCGGCCAGACTTCCTTGGCTACCACCCAGTCGCCGAGGCCAGAGCTGTCATCGCGACGAGAGCCAAACCAGCCATCATCCAGCACGAAACGCTCAACACCTACGGTCTTGGCAACGTCCGCCAGCTCGGTGAGCTTTTGCAAATTGTGGTTGAAGTAAACCGCTTCCCAAACGTTCAGAGTCAGTGGACGTGGCTTGATATTGGTTGGGTGATTGGCTCGAGAGCGCAACCAGCGATAGTGACGATCAGTGATGCCATCGATACCTTCAGAAGAATATGCCGCAGCAACAGCAGGTGCCGAATATGTCTCGCCAGGTTGAAGAGTCATTTCGCCGGGAAGAAGTAATTCGCCTGCTGCAATAGTGGTTCGGCCGGTTGGCTGTCTCTCAATCAGGTGACGAGAGTTTCCGCTCCAAAGCAAACCGACAGACCAAACTTCGCCCTGCTGATAGTTCGCACCCTTGGACATCGCCAACTGAGCGATTGTGTAATCGTGACTGCTTCTTCCTTCACGTACTTCACGTGCCCAAGTGCCGGTTTGGATTTCCCGTCGCTGTGGCTGACGTTCCTTTATCCATGCTCCGGTGTAGTCGAGACTTTCAGAGACTCGTTCAGGAAGTGGGAGCCAGGTGTTGAATTCCGTGACCTCAAAGTTAGTTATACCGGTGTTGGTGATGGTCTGGCTTATTAAAAGCACGCCGAATTGGTTTAACTCAAAAGTTGTTTCGATTTGAAGCCCAGCCAACTTATCTGCGGCAGTTACCTGAACTGTGTTCGCATTTCGCTTGGCCTCAGAAATTTCGAACTTGGTTGACCAATCCTTGCCGGCACGATGTCCGAGCAGGGCTGGACGACCTAGGAATCCCATCGAGTTTTCGCGCCAAAGGCCTGGCTTGATCGGTGCGTCCAAGTCCGCGTGTGGGACTGGATCCGTCACTGCCTTGAGCAGGTCATCGGTCGAATGAATTGAGCCTAAATCCGCACCCCAGTGCAGAATCGAAGGAGAACCAGAAGTGAGGTCGATCACTACGGCTGTGCCGTTTGCTGACAGTGCGAATACGTTGTTCATAACTCTCCAAAGATACTGGCTCAAAGCAAGTCGCTACCACGTATCCGATTACTTATAACCCCCGTGAGGGTCGCACTCAATGGTTAGTCTGAAATGACCGGCAAAGGAGCAAGATTGACCAAACAATTTCCTAAGGATTTCATCTGGGGCGTAGCCGCGGCTGGCCATCAAATCGAAGGGTTCAACACGCAAAGTGACCTCTGGTTCTGTGAGAACCTACCTGGCACCGTGTTTAAAGAACCCTCGGGAATTGCTTGCGATTCTTACAACCGTTGGGCTGAAGACCTGGATATCGTCAAAGAAATCGGTGTCAATAGCTACCGAATGAGCATTGAGTGGGCTCGAATTCAGCCAACCGAAGACACCTTCGACGACAAAGAATTCGCGCACTACGAAGCAGTTATCGATGGCTGCATTAAGCGTGGCCTAAAAGTGAACCTAACCATGAATCACTTTGCCTCCCCACACTGGTTTGCAGCGAAAGCTGGCTGGCTCAACCCAGAAGCACCGGCGCTCTTCGCAAAATATTGTGCTGAGGTTACAAAACGCCTGGGTAAGAAAGTCGACTACATCGTCACTTTCAATGAACCAAATATTTCGCAGTTACTTGGCACTTTCAACTTGCCAGCATTTGTTGCAGAGGCAAATGCACGCACATTAAACAGCGCAGCCGAAAAGGCTGGAGTCGAAACCTACCGATGCTCAAATGTAATGCTTGAAGAAGATTACGTTCCTTACGGCAAGGCAATGGAATTGGGACACTCTGCGGCTGTGAAGGCTATCAAAGCCGTGTTACCAAACATTCCTGTTGGCCTAAGCATTGCAATGCTGGACGATGATTTGGAAACTCCGGACACCGATCCAAGCGTGCGCGACGCAAAGCGCGAATTTGTGTATGGGCCTTGGCTGAGATTAGCCAAGCACGATGACTTCATGGGAGTGCAAAACTACGAACGCCTCGTTTATGATGCAACAGGTCCGCTTCCAGCTCCGGAAGGTGCTCGCAAAACTGGTTTCGGAAATTTGCTAGATGCAACATCATTAGCAAACTGCATTGAGTATGCGCACAGCATCACCGGCAAGCCGATCATGGTTACCGAACACGGTGTTAACTCAGAGGACGACACCGACCGCGAGTGGATCATTACCGAGTCACTCAAACACGTGGCTGATTTGATTGAAAAGGGCGTGACTGTTTGGGGATACACCCACTGGTCATTCCTCGACAACTTCGAATGGATCTTTGGTTACGGACCGAAATTCGGTCTTTGCTCGGTGAACCGCGAGACCATGGAGCGCACCCGCAAGCCGAGCTCATACGTACTAGGCAAGATTGCCCAGGCTAACGCCATCTAGCCCTTACTTGTTAGACTGGTAGGCGTTGTCGCAAGGCAGCGGTTGGGCCTCTAGCTCAGTTGGTTAGAGCAACGGACTTTTAATCCGTGGGTCGTCGGTTCGATCCCGACGGGGCCTACACGACAAAACCCCCGAGTTATCTCTCGGGGGTTTTTCGTTTAAGCAGATGTTTACTGAACGCCCAGTAGGTCAATCACGAAGACCAGGGTGCGGCCTGATAGGTGGTGTCCGCCACCAACTGGACCGTATGCATACTCAGGCGGGCAAATCAGGGTGCGTCGTCCGCCTACCTGCATGCCAGGAATGCCTTCTTGCCAGCCTTTGATCAGACGGCCGAGTGGGAATTCGATTGGCTGCTCGCGACTCCAAGAAGAATCGAACTCTTCGCCGGTCTCGTAGTCGACTCCGAGGTAGTGAACCTTAACCACGGCTCCCGCAGGTGCCGAAACACCGGTGCCGATTACGTCATCCTTGATAGTCAAATTTGCTGGGGCTGGTTCGAGCATTGGCTCGATTTCTGGGCGCTGAAGATTAGTCATTCAACTACCCTAATCGAGCCTGTCGCTTTTGCCAGCGATAAATAACCAAGACAACGCCGCTCAGATAAAAAGTTTGAGCGACTGCAATTACACGTTCAACTAAACCTACATTGGTTGCATTTGGGTCTACCCAGACTGCCAAAAACCAAAGTGCTATTGCCGTCATAATCACCGTCGCTGTGATTGCCACCGCTGGTCGGATCAACCAGTGATACTCGCGTTTGAATCGCATCGCCAAAAGCGGGAAAGCGGTCATCAATACGAATTGCAGAATGGCAAAAAAGCGGTGGAGCTCAGACGAAGTTGTTTGAGTGGGCGTAGGAAAAACCGTCAGCCCAATAGTTGCGATTCCAGAAATTAGGAGCGCGAGTCTGCCAGGAACCGAAAAAGCTTTTGCAGAGAAAGATGCGACTATCCAAAGACAGGCGCCAAGAATAAAGAAACTTGACTGCAACCAGAAAGTTGACGAATCGAGTGCAGCCAAATCGCTTATCGG
>JBFYJA010000080.1:0-4414 GCA_041311675.1 Micrococcales bacterium
AAGGTGTCCGAACCGGCGCCTGAGAATGAAATCGCATAGCCATAGATAATCCATAGCACTGCAATCAATCCAAGCGAACCGAAACTGAGCATCATCATGCTCACAACGCTCTTGGCTTTCACCATTCCGCCATAGAAGAACGCGAGTCCTGGCGTCATAAGCAGCACCAGTGCCGCCGCGATCAGCACGAATGCCGTATTTCCCTGATCCATTTGTTTACCTCTCTCTGCATAAACAAGACCTCACCACCATTGCGGTGGTACGGAAACAGTTTCTAGGAGAGGTATTTCGGGAAGTGAATCAAATTGTTTCGAGTTTGTAAAACATCTAACCGGCTAAGGCGCCAAGTCGAGAAACTGCCCGCAGATACTTCTTTCGGTAGCCACCATTTAGATGCTCCTCTGTGAAAATCTTTGTGGTATCGATTCCCGAACCACGAATTGCGACCTGCTGTTCGTAGGCGCGATCGACAAAAGAGACGAAGCGCAGGGCCACTGCTTGGTCTTTGAGCACGTGCACGTCAAGTAGACCTAATCGATCAATACCTTCGAGAATCAAACCGTATTTCGAAGGATGTACTTTCGCAAGGTGTTTCAACAATGCATCGAAATCATCCAACGATCCATTGTTAGCCAAGGAAAGCCACTCAACGATCTGTTTTTCACTTTGTACTTCGGCAGAAACATCGACAGGTCGATGTCTGTGGTCTTCGCCATCGATACGGATCATCTGGAACTGGTCAGATATTCCATGAATTTCCCGCTGAAAATCTTCAGCTGCGAATCGACCTTCCCCCAAGGCATTCGGAGGGGTGTTAGAAGTTGCCGCAAATTTGACACCCTTAGCCGACAATTCATTCAATAATCTCGACATCATCATGGTGTCACCTGGATCATCGAGCTCAAATTCATCGATGCAAATTAGTTGGAACTTCGATAATGCTTCCAATGCCTTAGGAAAAGTTAGAGCCCCAATCAGAGATGTGAAAGCGATAAAGGAGCCGAATGCCTTTTTCCCACTGAAGGCATGAAAGGTTGCGGCTAACAGATGTGTTTTCCCGACGCCGAAACCTCCATCTAAATAAATCCCAATCTTCGGTGTCTCCGCCTTAGAAAATATTCCACGCTTGGCACCCTTGCCCGCGGCAAACTGTGCTGCAGCTTGAAGAGCAATCGATTGGCTAGCGAATTCATCATGCGGGATGTAGTTTTTGAAACTAGCTAATTGAAACTCACGTGGAGGCACTAAGTCTCCCAATAGGCGTTCCACCGTAGGTTCTGGCATCCGATCGGTTAGGGAAACAAATCCCGTGTTTTTTGCCAATTTTTACCTCGTGTCTGGCGCTATCTTCAATCAGCATTTAGCCTAGATGGACTAGCTACAAAAACCAGAAAGCGATACACCTATGCCTGTCGGCTTCGATAATTCAGCGAAATTTAGCGAATACGCCCACCCAGAAGTACTAGTGAGCACCGAATGGCTAAGTGCAAATCTCGGCTCAGAAGGTCTAGTAGTGGTCGAATCTGACGAAGATGTGCTGCTGTACCAAACCGGACATATCCCTGGTGCGGTCAAGATTGATTGGCACACGGACCTGAACGACCCAGTTACCCGCGATTACCTAGATGGCAAAGCATTTGCAGCACTACTCGGAAGCCGTGGCATTGCTCGGGATACAACTGTTGTGATTTATGGTGATAACAAAAACTGGTGGGCTACCTATGCCCTATGGGTATTCAAGCTTTTCGGACACAAAGACGTGCGCATCCTTGACGGTGGTCGCGAGAAATGGATTGCCGAGGGGCGCGAACTAACAACTGAGAAATCAATCACTACAGTTGCCAACTACCCAATTATTGAACGTGATGACAAAACCATACGCGCGTACCGTGATGACGTTCTCGCTCATCTCGGGGGGCCGTTGGTAGATGTGCGCAGTCCGCAGGAGTACTCCGGTGAGCGAACTCACATGCCGGAATACCCTGAAGAAGGGGCGCTTCGAGGTGGACACATCCCTGGAGCGAAATCAATCCCTTGGTCTAAGTCCGCAGGAGAACTTGGCGTTTTCCGCACACGCAGAGAACTCGAAGCCTTGTACTTGACCGAGGCAGGCCTGGACTCTAGTGCGCAAACCATTGCTTACTGCCGTATCGGCGAGCGCTCGAGTCACAGCTGGTTTGTGCTGACCTACTTGTTGGGTTTTTCAAACGTGCGCAATTATGACGGATCTTGGACTGAATGGGGCAGCTTAGTTGGTGTGCCAATAGTTAAGGGCACCGAACCAGGTAGTTACGTCAGATAGTCTGCAACGGTGTCAATAACCAACGCTGCCCAAGAGATAATCGACGAACTTTCGGAAGTTGAGGCACAAGACCGACTGGAGTTACTACTCGAATATGCGAATAGTCTGCCGCCACTCCCTGCCAAGTATTCGAATCATCCTGATTTGCTAGAGCGCGTGGAGGAATGCCAATCTCCTGTCTACCTGTTTGTTGAAGTCGAAGCAGGTCGGGTAAAAGTATTTCTTACAGCTCCAGAAGAAGCTCCAACTACACGTGCTTTTGCAAACATTCTTTATCGCAGCCTGAATAATCAGTCCATTGAGGCGGTACAAAGTTTCGAAAATGACTTTCCAGAACGTCTCGGGCTTACTGCACTCGTGAGCCCCTTGCGCATGCGCGGCATACGCGGCATGCTGGCTCGCATCAAGCGACAGTCACTGGAGAAAAGTGCATAATCCAGATGGATTTCATGGAGTCAGATCCAATTTCGTAGTTGATGCCATTGGCAACTTCAAGGACTCCTCAGGATCAAGTCGCAATATAAGCAATGACCCCGATTTTCAGATGCTACTGAAACTTAGGTCTCAAGCAGATCTAATCATTACAGATGCTGCAACAGCAGCTAAAGAGCATTATCGGCCGTCCAAGTATGCGGCAATCGAGATTTGGTCGAAAACCGGCAATTTTCGCGGTATGAATGAGCAGGAAGGCTTTGCACTAGTCACTACAACTGATGCCTCCGAAATGCTCAGGCAGCGAAAAATGGTTTTTGATTCAATTCTGCTCGAGGCTGGACCAACGCTTACACGAACGCTGGCAGTGTCTGAATTGATTGATGAACTGAGATTGTCTGTCGTGGGAGCAAGAAATTCTGAAGAAGCAGAAAACGTGGCAAGGGGTTTTAGCAACTCGGTGGGTCTCTCTTACTTGCACAACAAAACCCTGGCGACCGTCCCTGAGACTCACTTTTTCACTTTCAGCCGGTGAGCCTGTGTGGCAACCACTGCTAAGACTTATATCCTTTAGTCATGTTCGACTTTGAGGAACCTAAGGACTGCGCGGCGGAATTTGCCGCTGCCCTACTATCCCTCAAGCAAAGTGCAATTCGAGACGAACTTGATATCACGCAATTAGCCGCACCAGCTGACATTGCGGATCATTCCATCGCTTTTTCGGCTGAACTCAAGTCACAAACTTCAGAGCTTTCCGGAAAACTCGGAACAGGGCGTTTCGTACTTTTTTGGTCGTCAAAACCTCAAGAAAACTGGACTAGTAATTTCAGAGTCGTATGTTTTGCGCGATCTCCATTCGAATCTGACATCGGTCGTGAAGCTGACGCAGTCGATTTCACCTGGGATTGGCTAACTGAGTCACTTACCAATTCAGGAGCCGAACACGCTGCTCTTGCTGGAACGACAACTCGCATTATTTCAACCGGTCATGGTTTGATGGATCAACAGAGCGAGCACGCCGAGATTGAGATACGCGCGAGTTGGTCGCCATCAACAACAGATATTCGAAAGCACATTGAGGCTTGGCAGAATCTCGTCTGTGTGATGAGCGGATTTGACATTGCTCCCGGCGTAAAAAAAATCGCATAGTTCACAATGGAAGAATCTAACGTCACCGCCCTGGTGAAATCTCGTAAACCATTTCGATTGGTTCAAAACGAAGAAGACCTAGCTATAGCTGTTGCTGAGCTAAGAGCTAAGACCGGACGGTTTGGCATTGATGCTGAAAGAGCCTCGGGTTTCAAGTATTCTCAGCGCGCATACCTAATACAAATTACTCGCCGAGACAGCGACATCTATTTGATTGATCCAGCAGCAATTGCTCCGAAACTTGATGAATCGAAATTTGTGGAACTTGCCCAACTACTAAGTGAGGATGCTTGGATTCTGCATGCGGCAACACAAGATCTAGGCTGCCTTGCTGAATTGGGGCTTAGGCCAACAGCCATCATTGACACAGAGCTTGGTTCGAGAATTGCCGGATTACCCAGGGTCGGACTTGCATCCGTTGTGGAACATTACCTACAGTTTTCGCTCGCCAAGGAGCATAGTGCTGTCGATTGGAGCACAAGACCTCTACAAGAGTCATGGCTCGATTATGCCGCACTAGACGTTGATGTC
>JBFYJA010000081.1:0-4386 GCA_041311675.1 Micrococcales bacterium
GCCTTGCAGCTAGATTTTGTACCTAACAAGGTGATCGTTCTTGGTGGTGGCGTTATTGGTGTTGAGTTCGCTTCGATCTGGCGTTCATTCGGTGCTGAAGTAACCATCGTTGAGGGCCTACCAAGCTTGGTTCCGAACGAAGACCCTTCGGTTAGCAAGGCACTCGAGCGTGCGTTCCGCAAGCGCGGAATCGATTTCAAGACCGGTGTTCGTTTCTCAGGCGTAGAGCAGCACGAAAATGGCGTAGTAGTTTCACTTGAGTCTGGCGAGAAGCTAGAAGCGGAACTTATGTTGGTTGCTGTTGGTCGAGGACCAAACACTGCTGGTCTTGGCTACGAAGAGCAAGGCATCAACATGGACCGTGGTTTCGTCCTGACCAACGAGCGCCTACAGACCAACATTCCGGGCGTATACGCAGCCGGTGACATTGTTCCTGGTCTACAGCTCGCACACCGCGGATTCCAGCAGGGTATCTTCATCGCCGAGGACATCGCTGGCTTGAACCCAGCCGTTATCGACGAGTCGGGCATCCCGAAGGTCACCTACTGTGAGCCGGAAATTGCATCTGTCGGTCTCACCACTGCTCAGGCAACTGAGAAGTTTGGTGCCGACAACATCTCTACTTATGAATACAACTTGGGTGGTAACGGTAAGAGCCAGATCCTTGGCACCGCCGGTTTCATCAAGTTGATTCGCCAGAACAACGGTCCTGTTGTCGGCGTTCACATGATTGGCTCACGCGTTGGTGAGCAAATCGGTGAAGCACAGCTAATCGTCAACTGGGAAGCATACCCAGAGGACGTCGCATCACTTGTTCACGCCCACCCAACCATGAACGAAGCCATCGGCGAAGCACACCTAGCCCTAGCCGGCAAGCCGCTTCACGCACACGCCTAAGAATTAGAAAGTCCCACAAGGAGCAAATAATGAGCGAATCAGTAGTACTTCCAGCACTCGGCGAGAGCGTTACCGAAGGCACCGTAACCCGTTGGCTTAAGAAGGTTGGCGAAACCGTAGCCATCGATGAGCCACTGGTTGAGGTCTCAACCGACAAGGTAGACACCGAGATCCCATCACCTGTTGCCGGTGTAATTGAGCAGATTCTTGTTCAGGAAGACGAGACCGTAGAGGTCGGCGCAGTTCTAGTTATTATCGGCGACGGTTCAGGCGTCGGTTCAGCCCCTGCTGCCCCGGTTGCAGAGGCCGCACCTGTCGTTGAAACGCCTGTAGTAGCCGCTCCAGCTCCTGTAGTTGAGGCTCCTGTAGTAGCGGCACCAGTTGTCGCAGCTCCTGTCGTCTCTGCACCAGTTGTGGCAGCACCTGTAGCAGCTGCTCCAGCCGCACCTGCTGCCCCAGTCAGCGATGCAGGTTACGTCACCCCGCTAGTTCGCAAGTTGGCGCAAGAGTCAGGCATCGACCTAACCCAGATCGCTGGTACGGGCGTAGGCGGTCGCATCCGCAAGGATGACGTTCTGAATGCAACCTCGGTTTCAGCACCTGCGGCAGCCGCGTCGGCACCTGCGGCAGCATACGTGCCGGGTGCAGCCTCACCACTTCGCGGTACCACCGAGCCAATGTCACGCCTTCGCAAGGTACTTGCCGAGCGTGCAGTGGCTTCTATGGTCTCAACCGCTCAGCTAACCACCGTTGTTGAGGTAGATGTCACCAAGATTGCTCAGCTACGTCAGAAGGTTCAGTCTGCTTTCGTTGCTAAGTCAGGCGGCAAGTTGAACTTCATGCCGTTCTTTGCGCTTGCAGCAGCAGAGGCACTGCGCGTGCACCCAAAGCTGAACGCGACCATCGATGGCGACAACATCGTTTACCACGGCAGCGAAAACATCTCATTCGCGGTTGACACTGAGAAGGGTCTCCTAACCCCAGTTATTCGCGACGCGGCCTCACTGAACATCATGGAGATTGCACAGCAGATTGCCGACAAGGCAGCTCGAACCCGAGCGAACCAGCTAAAGCCAGACGAGTTGGGTGGCGGCACCTTCACTCTCACCAACACTGGCTCACGTGGCGCACTATTCGACACTCCTGTCGTGTTCTTGCCTCAGGTGGCCATTCTCGGCACCGGCGTGGTAACTAAGCGCCCAGTTGTGGTTACCGACGCAAATGGTCAAGACGCAATCTCGATCCGCAGCATGGTCTACCTAGCCCTTTCATACGACCACCGACTAGTTGACGGTGCAGATGCAAGCCGTTTCTTGGTAGACGTAAAGGCTCGCCTCGAAGACGCGAACTTCGATGCCGTTCTAGGTCTATAAAGTTTCAAGTCAATCTCCCGGTACGCCTTCTGGCTGCCGGGAGATTTTCTTTAACTGCCAACCTGTGAACGACTTTGACCAGGTGACCTGAAATATCGCCGAAGATTTCGCTTCGCGACAAGTTGCCCTATAGAACAGCTCTCCTCCGAGATTTTGTGCGTCGCTCAACGTTATGAGGCCTGACACATCGAGTCTCTCCGCGCTTGCTGGATCCACGGCCAAGAGTTCTCGCCACACGTCATTTCTAGAGCATGAAACTCCGAGTTTTTGGTCAGAAGTGTCCATTGAATGTTTTGAACTTCGGAGCAAGGAACTGCCAGCTGTTTGTTTGTGATCGGAACCAACAGGCCAGAGGGTCACAAATGCCGTGATAAAAAAGCCGATGAGACTGAAAATGAGTATCCGGAACGACCTTCGACGCGGGTGCGACATCGGCGAATGAGTTGATGCATGAAGTGAAGCCACCCAATTGCTGGTCAACCTATTCCTGCTGATGGCTCGAATTGACTCCAAATCTCTCACCCGACTAGTTTCGGAGTTTCTCGACATGGAAATACGGCTCCGTTCGATTGTGTTGAGAACCACAGGGAATCGCCCCCTGTAAAACGATTTAGAATTGTGAAATGCCCGAGTTCCTGACCGCCGGATTGGCCCCAGACTTCGTAGATTACGAAGCAGCTTGGCAACTGCAGCGCAGCATCCATGCGGAAGTCTCTTCGGGTGCCCGTCCTGACACGGTTATATTGCTCGAACACATGCCGGTCTACACGGCTGGAAAACGCACAGAGGACCCTGAGCGACCTCAGGACGGAACCCCGGTTATCGACGTTGACCGTGGCGGCAAAATCACCTGGCACGGCCCTGGTCAACTAATCGGATACCCGATTATGCAGCTCCCGCGCCCCATAGATGTCGTTGGCTACGTTCGTTGGCTAGAACAAGTTCTAATTGACTCGATTGCCGAGTTCGGCCTCTACACCGAACGTGTTGAGGGTCGCAGCGGCGTTTGGGCTCCCCTAGATGGCACGCATGTCAAGGTGGCCGCTATTGGCATCCGTGTTGCAGAGCACACCACGATGCATGGGTTTGCGCTGAACTGCAATAACTCATTGCAACCATATGAAACGATTATTGCTTGTGGCATCAGGGATGCCACCGTAAGCACCCTGACCGAACTTCTTGGTCGCGAAATCACCCCTGCTATGGCGGCAGAGGTTGTCCAGAGACATCTGAAAGAGATTGGCAAAGTCAACCTATGACCGACATTCAACCAAAGCCAGAACGCAAACTGCTGCGCATTGAGGCACGAAACAGTGCGGTTCCGATCGAGAAGAAGCCGAGCTGGATCAAAACCACCGCCAAGATGGGGCCTGAGTACCAGGCGCTTCAGAAGTTGGTCAAGGGTGAAAACCTTCACACTGTTTGCCAAGAAGCAGGCTGCCCGAACATCTTCGAGTGCTGGGAAGACCGAGAAGCCACATTCTTGATTGGCGGATCCCAGTGCACTCGACGCTGTGACTTCTGCCAAATCGACACTGGTAAGCCAGACAACTTTGACCCGGACGAGCCACGGCGAGTTGGCGACTCTGTCAAGCAGATGGAGTTGCGCTACGCTACGGTTACCGGTGTAGCACGTGATGACCTTCCTGACGAAGGAGCCTGGCTTTACGCGGAAACGATTCGCCAGATCCACAAACAGTCACCGGGCACAGGCGTCGAAATCTTGGTTCCTGACTTTTCGGGAAACCCGGAGCTCTTGCTTAAGGTCTTTGAGGCTGCCCCGGAAGTATTTGCTCACAATGTCGAGACGGTGCCCCGAATCTTCAAGCAAATTCGCCCGGCCTTTACCTATGAGCGGTCCCTTGATGTGATCACCCAGGCCCGCAACTACGGCCTAGTGACTAAGTCCAACCTCATCCTTGGTATGGGCGAAACTCGCGAAGAGATCTCGCAGGCAATGCAGGACCTTTTCGATGCCGGCACTGACATTTTGACGATCACCCAGTACCTTCGTCCGACTCCGAAGCACCACCCAGTTTCGCGCTGGGTCAAGCCAGAAGAGTTCGTCGAAATGAAGGAAGAAGCTGAAGAAATCGGCTTCCTAGGTGTACTAAGT
>JBFYJA010000082.1:0-4356 GCA_041311675.1 Micrococcales bacterium
TTCGCGAACTCGCTTTACTTCGAATCCGAGATCGCCTGAGTCGATTCTGACTGCGCCGAGTGTTGGCGCTAATGCAATTGCTTTTCGCACTGCGATTTCGATGTCGAATGTGTCTACCAACAGAGTAGTTTTTTCACCAAAAGTTTCCAATTGTGCCTTGAAAGCTTGTTCCTCAGTGTCGTGCAGGAGGGTGAAAGCGTGAGCTGCGGTGCCCATGGTTGGCACACCCCAACTTCGGCCAGCTTCTAGGTTTGAGCTCGCGTCGAATCCGGCGATGTAAGCGGCTCGAGCTGAAGCCACGGCTGAATATTCGTTAACTCTTCGGCTACCCATCTCGGCAAGAAAGCGTCCGTTGGCTGATGTCGCCATTCGAGAAGCCGCAGACGCAACAGCGGAGTCGTAGTTCAGAATCGACAGAATCAGAGTTTCAAGTAAAACAGCTTCGGCGAATGTCGCTTCGATGGTTAGCACGGGTGAATGTGCAAAATAAAGTTCACCTTCGCGGTAACCAGAAATACTTCCTGTGAATTTGTAGTCCTTCAGCCAATTGATGGTTTCAGCGTCAACTACTTTCTCGGTTGCAAGCCAATCAAGAGTGGCGGTATCGAATCGGAAATTCTGAATCTGCTCCAAGATTCGACCGGTTCCGGCAACTACTCCGTAGCGGCGACCTGCTGGCAGGTGCCTCGTGAACACCTCGAACACGCATTTGCGATTAGCTGTGCCGGCATGCCGAGCAGCTTGCAGCATGGTGAGCTCATAGCGGTCGGTCAGTAGGGCAGTGGTGTTCAGCACGCGATTAGCCTACCGGCGCAAAAAGTAGTCGCGGTTAGACTGAATTTGTGAATGACGCGCCAATTGGAATCTTCGACTCCGGAGTCGGTGGCCTCACCGTAGCTCGCGCAATCATTGACCAACTTCCTAACGAATCAATCGTTTATCTTGGCGATACCGCCAACTCGCCATATGGACCAAAGAGCATTCCTGAAGTACGTGAACTCGCTTTGGGCGTAATGGATCGCCTGGTTGACGAAGGCGTCAAGCTTTTAGTTATTGCCTGCAACTCAGCATCGGCCGCTGTCCTTCGTGACGCTCGCGAGCGATACACCGAAGGTCGCGGTATTCCGGTAGTTGAGGTAATTCAGCCGGCGGTCCGACGAGCAGTTGCGGCAACTCGCAACAAGCACATCGGAGTAATTGGTACCAGTGCCACGGTTACGTCAAAGGCGTATGACGATGCCTTCGCTGCGGCAGTCGATTTGCAGATAAGTTCAGCTGCCTGCCCAGAATTTGTTGATTATGTTGAACGCGGCGTCACCTCGGGTAAAGAGGTGTTGGCACTTGCCGAAAAATACTTGGCGCCAATCAAGGCTGCTGGTGTTGACACCCTGGTGCTCGGTTGTACCCACTATCCGCTGCTCACCGGTGCAATTAGCTACGTGATGGGTGAAGACGTAACCCTGGTCTCGAGTGCTGAGGAAACTGCCAAGGATGTTTATCGCACATTGGTGGCCCACGATTTACTTCGCACTTCTAGCACCCCACCAACACTTCGTTTTCTTGCCACCGGCGATGAAAAATCATTTGGCGAATTAGCTCGCCGATTCCTTGGCCCAGAAGTCGCACACGTCGAACACGTGCGCGCATAAGAGAGGTATCCATGACTAAGCGCGTTGACGGGCGTAATGCCGACGACCTTCGCAAGATCACCATCGAGCGCGGTTGGAGCGAACACGCTGAGGGATCAGCGTTGATTTCATTTGGTAGCACTCGCGTACTCTGCACAGCGACTTTCACCTCTGGCGTGCCACGTTGGAAGGTTGGCAAGGGTGAGGGTTGGGTTACCGCCGAGTACGCAATGCTTCCTCGCGCAACTCACGACCGCAGCGACCGCGAGGCAGTGAAGGGCAAAGTCGGTGGCCGTACACACGAAATTTCTCGTTTGATTGGCCGTTCACTTCGAGCCATTATCGACGTCAAAGAACTCGGTGAAAACACCATCGTTATCGATTGTGATGTTTTACAGGCTGACGGTGGCACTCGCACCGCTGCAATCACCGGTGCTTACGTTGCTCTGCACGATGCAATCGAGTGGGCACGAGCACAGAAGTTGATTCCGGCCAAGTCGCAACCATTGAGTGACAGCATCGCCGCAATTTCGGTTGGCATCATCGATGGAATACCTTTCTTGGATTTGGCTTACACCGAAGACGTGCGCGCCGAGACCGACATGAATGTTGTGGTTACCGGAAGTGGCAAGTTCGTCGAAGTGCAGGGCACTGCCGAGGGCGCACCGTTTGATCGTGACGAATTGAATTCACTGCTCGACCTCGCACTAAAAGGCACTGCCGAGCTCTCTCAAATTCAGAAGGCTGCACTCAACTAATGAAGTTGGTTTTGGCTTCGCACAATCAGGGCAAGCTTCAAGAGCTCGCTGCGATTTTGGAGCCGGCAATTCCAGGCCTGGAACTAGTTAGCTATGACGGTCCAGAGCCGGTCGAAGATGGTGTTAGCTACCTCGAGAACGCACTAATCAAAGCTAGAGCTGCGCATAAGCACACCGGACTTCCGGCAATCGCCGACGACAGTGGTCTCGCCGTAGAAATCCTCGGTGGTTCACCGGGAATCTTTACCGCAATCTGGGCTGGTGGTCGCGACAATGTTGCCAATCGTCGATTACTGCTTGCTCAATTGAAAGACATCGCCGACGAACATCGCGCCGCATCATTTGTGTGCACCATCGCGATGGTCACCGACGAGGTGGAGCAGAGCTTCACCGGTGTTTGGCCTGGCAGTATTTCTCGCGAGGAGCGTGGTGAGTTTGGTCATGGATACGATCCAGTATTTATTCCAGAAGGCTTCGAAGTTACTGCAGCAGAACTCCCGCCGGAAGTTAAGAACTCGATGAGTCACCGTGCTATTGCACTGCAGCAGTTAATTTCTGCGCTCTCGTCGAGCCTTTAGTACTTCGGTAATAATCGGAATCCAAGAAACTGTGAAGAATACCGCTGTCACGATTTCCACGTGATCGCGGAATAGCGGCACTTGACCCAGGCCAGCACCAATAAGTGGAACGCCTGATGCCCAAACCAAAACGCCAAACAAGTTGTACTTCAAGAAACGCCGGTATTTCATTTCACCGACACCGGCAGCTACCGGTACGAAGGTGCGAAGCACCGGTACGAAGTGAGCGAAGATAACCGCCTTTGCTCCATAGCGCTCGAAGAAAGAATTGGTCCGTGAGACGTTTTTCTGACTGAAAAATTTTGACTCGGGTTTATTGAATACTGCGGGTCCAAGTTTGCGGCCCACCCAGTATCCGGTTTGATCGCCGAGCCATGCCGCCAGCGAGAAAATTACGCATGCCAACCAAAGCGGAAAATCGATGACGCCGGTTGCCATCAAGAGACCCATGGGGAAGAGAATCGAATCGCCAGGCAGGAAGAAGCCGGCTAGCAGTCCGGTTTCCGCGTAGATGATGCAAGCCACAATCACCACCGCGAGTGGGCCGAAGTCTTGCACTAGCTGTGCCGGGTCGAATATTCCAATAGCTGTAAACACGCGCCCCCAGCAGGATTCGAACCTGCGCTCCCGCCTCCGGAGGGCGGTGCTCTATCCCCTGAGCTATGGGGGCTTAGGTAGTCCCAAGTCTAACCGCGAGGGTCGAATACAATTCAGAGGCGTTCGGCTTCAACAGCAAGGAAAAGTTTTGGCACTACGGTTACCCGGTCAGTGGGTTTGGGATTCATGGTTTGCATTCGATGGCGAAAATCATCACGCGTTTTATCTGCAGGCGAGCAGGGCACTTGGCGATCCAAATCGACGTCACCGCAACGTGAGTGTTGGTCACGCAATTTCGAAGGACTTAACAAACTGGACCGTGGTTGCCGATGCTCTTGCTGTTTCGGAATCGCCAGCACCAGATAGTTGGACCACCTGGACCGGATCAGTGATTCGTGAAGACAACGGCAGCTGGCGAATGTTTTATACCGGTACTAGCCGAGAAGACGATGGTCAGCGTCAAACTGTATGCGCTGCAACATCTTCCGACCTAATGACCTGGACCAAGGTAGAAAAACTACCGGTGGTCGCCGCTGACAAGCGTTGGTACAAAACTCTCGAAGCAGGTTACGACTACGAACCATTCCGTGACCCTTGGGTTTTTAAAATCCCAGGTCAAAGTGAATGGACAATGTTGACCACCGCCGGTTCCGTCGAATCCAAATCGCGATTCGACGAAGGCGTGATGGGTGTGGCTAAGTCGAAAGACTTGATCAATTGGGAAGTGCAACCGCCGTTCGGAAAGCCTGGCCAGGGTTTTGGGGAAACCGAAGTGTTCCAATTCAACCTGGGCAA
>JBFYJA010000083.1:0-4333 GCA_041311675.1 Micrococcales bacterium
ACACTCAGGACTGGCAGAATCTGCTGATTGCCGAAACGCAGCTGCTCCAGGAATCCGGCTCGGGTGAGCTGTTGTTTGTGGGGCACTCACTCGGCTCGCTGAACTTCTTATATGCTGCCCAAACCGGTGTACTGCCTGCCAAATTCGACCGCGTGCTTTTGGTAGCACCCGCAGATCCTGGGCTATTGCCGGACCTTGAAATCGAGCGAATCGACCTAACCAAAATAGATCTAGCTAAGGCGGCAAAGACCGTGCAAATCGTTGCAAGCGACAACGACCAGTGGCTACCTCAGGGGATTCAGGCCACATTTGGCGAGCCACTCGGGATTGAGCCAGTGGTTATCCCTGGCGCCAAGCACCTTTCATTGTCCGATGGCTGGGGTTATTGGCAGGGCGTTATTGACTGGGTGGATAACCCAAGTGCCGACCTGACTAAACGCTAGGCGCTGGTTAGGCTGGCAGGATGAGGATTTTACTTATTGGTGCCGGCGGAGTTGGCGAAGCAATCGTAAAGCTAGCGGCCACGCGCAAATTTTTTGAACAGATGATTGTCGCTGACTACGACCTCTCCCGAGCCGAAGGTGCGGTTGACTGGGTCGCCGATTCTCGTTTCATTGCCACCAAGATCGATGCGGGCAATGCTGCCAACATCGTTGAGGTTTGTCGTGAAAACAACATCACTCACATTCTCAATGCGGTCGAACCAAAGTTCGTCCCAACCATTTTTTCTGCCGCATTTACTGCCGGTGCAAACTACGTAGACATGGCAATGAGTTTGTCGGAGTCACACGAAACCGATCCTTTCCACCAGCCGGGTATCAAACTCGGTGACGCACAATATGCAGTGCACGAGCAGTGGGAGCGTGCCGGAAAACTCGCTCTTGTTGGTATGGGTGTTGAGCCGGGGCTTTCAAATGTCTTCGCACGATATGCACAGGATTATTTGTTCAGCGAAATCGATGAGATTTCAGTAAAAGATGGAAGCAACCTGGTTGTCACCAACGACCTCGGCGAAGTAATTTTTGCGCCATCGTTTTCAATTTGGACCACCATCGAAGAATGTCTTAACCCACCACTTATGTGGACTGAGGCAAAAGGTTTTTATACAACTCAACCTTTCAGTGAGCCCGAGATTTTCGATTTTCCTGAAGGCATCGGTTCTGTGGAGTGCGTGAACGTTGAACACGAAGAAGTGGCTATGTTGCCGCGAACCATTCGTGCCAAGAAGTTCAGTTTCAAATACGGACTGGGTCGCGAATTCATCGGCGTGCTCGAGACGTTGCACAAGCTCGGTCTTGATCGCACCAAACCAACCCGTGTGCGTTCTGCGCAAGGCCCGGTTGACGTTTCGCCGCGCGATGTGGTGGCTGCCGTACTGCCTAATCCGGCAGATATTGGGCCGCTAATGACCGGCAAGACCTGCGCCGGCGTGCTAGTTACCGGTAAAGACAAGGATGGACGTGAACGCGCTACCTATCTTTACAACGTTGTCGACAACGAGTGGTCGATGGCCAATTACCAATCGCAGTGCGTGGTTTGGCAGACTGCATTCAACCCGCTGATTGCGCTCGAGCTTATGGCCGAGGGAATCTGGCGAGGTGCCGGTGTGCTCGGCCCCGAGTGTTTTGACCCTAAGCCGTTCCTCGACTTGATGTCTTCTTCAACCGGTTACCAGGTGGAATGGAAAACGCAGGAGCGCCTTTCAGTAGCACCCCTGCGTCATCCGTAATTTTTTATTAGTGAGTAGACGGATCCTGCTCAACTTCACTTCGGTCGCCTGACCAAAGTGTGTGGAAAGTTCCAGGAAGGTCTACACGCTTGTAGGTGTGTGCACCAAAGAAGTCACGCTGGCCCTGAACTAGCGCAGCTGGTAGTCGTGGTGAACGAAGTCCGTCGTAGTAGCTCAGTGATGATGCGAACGCAGGAACTGGAATTCCAGCGAGTGATGAGTGCGCTACAACCTGACGCCATGATGCAACCGACTTAGCAACTGCTTCCTTGAAGTATGGGTCGAAAATCAAACTCTCTAGGTTGGCATTCTTGTCATATGCATCTGCAATGCGGTTCAAGAACTGTGCACGAATGATGCAACCGCCACGCCAGATTTTTGAAACTGCTCCTAGGTTAATATTCCAACCGTATTCCTTTGCACCGGCACGAATTGCGTCGAAGCCCTGTGCGTAAGCAACAAGCTTTGATGCGTAAAGCGCGCGGCGAACATCTTCAACGAACGCAGCCTTGTCGCTGATGTTCCATGCGGTGGCGTCAGCTGGCAAACCAGAAACCGCCTTGCGCTGTGCGTCCTGCGATGAAAGTGAACGAGCGAAAACTGCCTCTGCAATTCCGGAAACCGGAGTACCTAGGTTTAGCGCGGTCTGTACAGTCCAAACACCGGTGCCCTTTGAGCCAGCCTGGTCGAGGATTACATCAACCAGTGGCTTGCCAGTCTTGGCGTCTACCTGCTTTAGCACCTCAGCGGTGATCTCGATTAGGAAGCTCTCAAGCTCGCCCTTGTTCCAGTCCTCGAGAATTCCGGCAATCTCGGCAGGCGAGTAGCCACCAGCCTGGCGAAGGATGTCGTAGGCCTCAGCGATTAGCTGCATGTCGGCGTACTCGATGCCGTTGTGAATCATCTTCACAAAGTGGCCAGCGCCGTCGGTGCCAACGTGAGTAACACATGGCTCGCCTTCTGCAACCGCAGCGATTGAAGCAAGGATTGGGCCAAGAGTCTTGTAAGCCTCTGCAGTTCCACCAGGCATGATCGAAGGACCCTTTAGTGCACCTTCTTCACCACCTGAGATACCGGCACCAACAAAGTTGATTCCCTTGGCGCTGACATCCTTTTCGCGACGAATGGTGTCAGTAAATAGTGCGTTTCCACCATCAACGATGATGTCGCCTGGCTCGAAGCGCTCGGCAAGTTGAGAGATAACCGCATCGGTTCCCTTACCGGCCTGCACCATGATGATTGCAGTGCGTGGCTTAGCTAGTGATGCAACAAAGTCATCGATGGTTTCGCTCGCGATGAATCCCGCTTCAGGGTGCTCGCTCATTAGCAAGTTGGTGCGTTCAACCGATCGGTTGTAAATCGCAACGGTGTTACCTTCGCGACTTGCAAGGTTACGTGCAAGGTTTGAACCCATTACTGCGAGTCCGACTACTCCGATGTTTGCTTTAGTCATTGTTTTTCCTTTATGCCTGTAGCCAAGCAGTTGCGTTGGCTGGGAGTTTTCCATCGACTAGCGGAATTGAAGATGAAATTAGTTTTCCTGCTGGAAGTTTTACTGCCTTGTTGCCGAAGTTAGTGACGCTCTGCCATCCGTTTGGACGTGCAAAGTGAATCACCTTTGAGAAGAGTCCGTGGCCGATCCACTTAACTTCTTCTTTGGTCTGCAGTTGCTTGCGAAGCGCAACGATGTGACGGTAGAACTCGAGCATTGAGCCGGCCTTTCCGTCTTCTGCTTCAACCGAGTACTTGCCGAACCACTGTGGCATTGGCAAGTGAGATCCGTTACTACCGAAACCGAATGAGCTTCCGTGCGTGCTCCAAGGTAGTGGCACACGGCAACCATCGCGGCTAAGGCCAAGCTCTGGGTTACGGAAGAACTGCGGGTCTTGCATGTCTTCTGCCGGGATTTCTAGAGCCTCAGGAAGTCCGAGCTCCTCACCCTGGTAGAAGTAGGTGCTGCCTGGCAGGGCTAGAAGCAGCATGGTCATTGCCTTCGCGCGGTTGGTGCCCAGCTCTAGGTCTAGCTTCGGGTCGAAGCGGTTGTCCTTGTACCAGCTGCCCCAGTCCTGAACGCTAGGGTTCGCGAAGCGGGTCACGTGGCGAATTACGTCGTGGTTTGAAAGCACCCAGGTGGTTGAGCTGCCGGTCTCGGCCGCTGCCTTGAGGTTCGACTTTGCTAGCTCGCGTACCTTCTTGATGTTCCAACCCGCGTAAAGCATGTCGAAGTTGAAGCTTTGGCCAAGCCCCTTTTCGCTTGCGTATGCCGGGCGACGATTTCCGTGAACCCAAGCTTCGGCAACTCCCATGCGTGGTGGGTCGTACTGGTTAAAGATTTCGCGCCAAGACGCGTAGATTTCGTGTACTTCGTCGCGGTCGAAAAGATCGTCGGTGCCGTCGTTCTTCATTACCTTCACGTCGTATGACGAACGCTCTGGTAGGTGACCGTTCTTGAGGTCTTTGATTAGTGCGTGAGCTACGTCGACGCGGTAGCCATCTACGCCGCGGTCACACCAGAACTTGATGGTCTCGCGGAATGCTGCGCGAACTTCTTCGTTGTCCCAGTTCCAGTCAGGCTGCTCTGCAGCAAAGAGGTGCATGTACCAC
>JBFYJA010000084.1:0-4328 GCA_041311675.1 Micrococcales bacterium
CACTCGTTTTGAAACAGCTAAACGTCAGTTTTTCGCTTCACTTGATTCAACTAACAAGGCAGTCCGAGCCAAAAAGGTCGAGATCGTTGAAGCCGCAGAGAAGTTAGCTGCAACCGGATCAGACTCAATGGTCGAATACAAAAAGCTATTGGACAACTGGAAATCAGCTGGACGCACACCAGGCAAATCAGACGATGCATTGTGGGCACGCTTCAAAGCCGCTGGTGACACTATTTACTCTGCTCGCCAAGCCACTGCTGCAGTTGAAAATGTGGAACAGAGTGAGAATCTCACCAAGAAACTTGATTTGTTGAAGCAATACTCAACGATTGACCCAGCCTCAAGTCTTGATGAGGCCAAGAAGCAACTCCAAGAACTTCAGAAGAAGTGGGAAAAGATTGGTCGCATTCCGAAGGACAAACTTCGTGAAGTAGAAGACAAACTACGTGCGATCGAAAACAAGGTCAAATCGGCAGAGCAAGATCACTGGCGTAAGAGCGATCCTGCTTCTATTGATCGCAGCAATTCAGTTATTTCGCAGCTTGAGGATTCGATCAAGAAGCTTGAATCGGAACTGGCAGCTGCAACGACTTCTAAGAACGAAAAGAAGATCAAGGAAGCAACTGAGGCACTTTCTGCCCGCAAGGCTTGGTTGGAGACTGTGAAAGCAGCAGCTAACTAGCCTCTAGCTAGCTGTTGTGTACGCGATACACGTCGTAAACCGCTTCAATTCGCTTGACTGCATTAAGTAAGTGCTCCAGCGTTCCCGGATCACCCATTTCAAATACGAATCGACTAAGCGCTACCCTGTCGGACCTAGTTGAGACCGAAGCAGACAAGATGTTCACATGATGCTCACTCAATACGCGAGTCACATCTGAAAGCAATCCGGAACGGTCCAAAGCTTCAATTTGAATCTGAACCAGGAATAGCGATTTCGAATTTGGAGCCCAAGACACTTCCATCAGTCGCTCTGGCTGGCTTCGTAGTTGCTCACTATTCTTGCAATCCGACCGGTGGACGGAAACCCCTGCTCCCCTAGTTACGAATCCGATGATCTCGTCTCCAGGAACAGGCGTACAGCATCGCGCAAGTTTCGCCATTACATCGGCATCACCACGAACCAAAATGCCTGAATCGTTCGCGCGATTTCGATTCTGAGAACGAGCACGATTCGGAAGTTCGAAGACAGCCTCAGCAGCGTCTGCGTCAGTAGCGATCGACGCACTCAGCTTCTCTACTACCTGCTGTGAAGAGATGTGGCCTTCGCCGACCGCTGCGTAAAGAGATTCAACATCGTTGAGACGAAGCTCATGTGCAAGATCGAGAATTGATTCAGATGAAAGAATCTTCTGCAATGGCAGGTTGTGCTTGCGCAGTGCTTTGGCAATTGATTCTTTTCCTAGTTCAATGGCATCTTCACGGCGTTCCGCTGAGAACCATTGTTTAATCTTTGCCCTGGCTCGCGGTGACTTAACGAAGTTGAGCCAATCCTTGCTTGGTGCAGCTTCTGGCGATTTGCTGGTGAAGATTTCGACGGTGTCACCTGATTGCAATGGGGTGTCGAGCGGTACCAAGCGGCCGTTCACCTTTGCTCCCATGGTGCGGTGACCAACATCGGTGTGAACCGCATAAGCAAAGTCAACTGGAGTTGCTCCCCCCGCCAAACCGATGACTTTACCCTTCGGAGTGAATACGTAAACTTCTTTGGCGCCGATCTCGAATCTGAGTGAGTCTAGGAACTCACTAGGATCCTGAGTCTCCGCCTGCCAGTCGCTTAGGTGTTTGAGCCAAGCGAGATCTTCGTCATTTCGCTCGGTGGTTTCACCAATTTGCTCCTTGTACTTCCAGTGAGCAGCCACACCGTATTCTGCGCGCTGATGCATCTCATGAGTTCGAATTTGAATCTCAACCGAACGCCCCTTAGGGCCAATCACGGTGGTGTGCAACGACTGGTAGAGATTGAATTTGGGCATTGCGATGTAGTCTTTGAATCGACCAGGAACCGGATTCCAGCGCGCGTGAATGGCACCAAGTACCGCGTAACAATCGCGAACCGAATTGACCAGAACTCGGATACCAACTAGGTCGTAGATGTCGTCGAATTCACGACCACGAACAACCATCTTTTGATAAATGCTGTAGTACTGCTTTGGACGACCCGCGACTTTGCCCTTGATTTTGCTTTCGCGAAGATCCTCTTCAATTTCAGAAATGATCGAATCGATGACTTGCTCACGTTGTGGAGCTCGCTGCCCAACGAGGTTCACGATCTCTTCGTAAACTTTCGGATAAAGCACCGAGAATGAAATGTCTTCTAGTTCCCACTTGATTGTGCTAATTCCGAGACGGTGAGCTAGCGGCGCATAGATCTCTAATGTTTCCTGAGCCTTGCGCCTCGCGGATTCTTGTGAGACAAAACCCCAGGTGCGAGCGTTGTGTAGTCGGTCAGCCAATTTGATGACAAGCACTCTGATGTCTTTTGACATCGCAACCACCATCTTGCGAACAGTCTCCGCTTGGGCGTGATCTCCGAACTTGACCTTATCGAGTTTGGTCACGCCGTCAACCAGCATTGCTACTTCGGCGCCGAAGTCTTTTTCTAGTTGTTCAAGTTTGTAGTCCGTATCTTCAACTGTGTCGTGCAGTAATGCCGCGGCAAGTGTGATTGGGCCGATACCCAGCTCCGCAAGGATCTGAGTGACGGCAAGCGGATGAGTAATGTAGGGCTCACCGCTTTTGCGCGTCTGTTCCCTGTGAGCCTCTTCGGCTACAACGAACGCCTTTTCGATGATCGATATGTCAGCCTTGGGATGATTCAAACGTGCAAGACGAAGAATTTCGTTAAGTTCGGACGTGTAGACACCGAATTTGGAGAAAATCCTCGGAAGCATGCCGCGAAGAGTACTGATACTGCCAGTAGGCGTTGGATCTGTCACTACTACTCCTGCGGTTGTCGTTACCCCAGATTATCAACTAGCGAGTGGCAAGAACCTTTTTCGCAGCATTCGCAAACTTTGCCTCACCCTCACGTAGTTGAGAGTAGAACGGCGCTGCGATGAAGATAGTCGAGTAAGTTCCAACCACGATACCGATGAACAAAGCCAATGAGATGTCTCGCAATGTGCCAGCACCAAGCAAAGTCGAACCAATAAACAAGATTGCCGCAACTGGAAGGACAGCCACAATCGAAGTGTTTACAGAACGTACCAAAGTCTGATTGATTGCTAGGTTGACCTTTTCACCGAACGTTGCGGTCTCACTGAATTCAACCTCGAAGGTGTTTTCACGAATCTTGTCGAAGACCACAACAGTGTCATACAGCGAGTAACCGAGAATGGTCAAGAAACCAATCACTGCTGCTGGAGTAACTTCGAAACCGATCGCTCCGTAAACACCAGCGGTGATGATCAAGTCATGCAGTAGTGCAAGCATTGCTGCTAGTGACATTTTCAAAGTTCGGAAGTACAGCGCCATGAGCACTGCAGCTAGAGCGATGAAAACTACCAATCCATTTACGGCCTTGCCGGTGATGTCGGCTCCCCAGTTAGCTCCGACGAAAGAGCTGGCAACCTTGTTACCTTCAACCTTGTAAGCGGCGGCTAGAGCCTGGCGAACTGCTTCAGACTCGGTATCGGTTAGCTTGTCAGTCTGGATGCGAAGACCATCGGTTCCAACTGCGGTAACCAATGGATTTGCAGTTGGCACAACAGACTTAACCGCGCTAATTGCTGACTGTTCGGTACTCTGCGAAACTCCTGTAACGCGGAATTCAGAACCACCACGGAATTCGATTCCGAAGTTAAATCCACCACGGGCGATCGGAAGAACAATAGCAAGGGCAACCATAACCAATGCGATTACATAGAAAATCTTGCGCTTTCCAACAAAGTCGAATGAACGCTTTCCGGTATAGAGGTCGTTACCTAGTTCGCTGAACTTTGACATTAGTTCTGTCCTCCAATTGAAGAATCATTAGCTTTTCGTTCAGCAATTGTTTGTCGGCGGCTAGCTTCCTTTGAAACCTTGCCACGTTTAGCCGCACCTACCTGTTCCGCTACACGAAAAATCGCATCGGCATCGCCATTGGCGCGCCCACCTTGAAAGAACTGTTCGTGGAGCGATTCTACACCGATCTGGAGGGGGGTATTCTGGAGGCATTCGGCCGGATGTTTAAGAATGATCTCAAGCTCTTCGTCTACCCCCTGCGGGAGCGGACCAATGGAGCCCTCATCACGGCGGAGAACCTGCAAGTGGCGCCGAACCTGTCGCACCTTTACATGCACCTGTTGCAGAACCGGTGCATCGAGCCGATTCGCGGTTTCGGG
>JBFYJA010000085.1:0-4309 GCA_041311675.1 Micrococcales bacterium
TGCGGAACCAAGCACTACATCTATAACGTGCTTCGTCAGTTCACTCGTCACACCGGACAGTCGATGGGCTCGTTCGAGGCTTGGGTGCTAACCAAGTCGCTCGAGACCATGAGCATGCGTGTAAACCGCATGAGCGATACCGCTCTCGAAGTAGCGACTTTCCTTGAGGCTCACGCCAAGGTGGCAAGTGTTCGTTACCCGTTCTTGAAGTCACACCCCGACTACAAGCTGGCCAAGAAGCAGATGACCGGCGGTGGCTCAACCATCGGCATCAACTTCAAGGGCAACAAAGACAAGGTGTTCAAATTCATGAACGCACTACAGGTGATCGACATCTCTAACAACCTTGGCGACAGCAAATCTCTGATGACCCACCCTTCTTCAACCACTCACCGACGCCTGTCGCTTGAGGTTCAGAAGGCCATGAACATTACAGAGACCACAGTGCGTCTATCTGTTGGCTTGGAGCACCCTCAAGACCTAATCAAGGATCTTGAGACCGCCTTCAAAGCAATGAAGTAATTACAGAAGTTTTGTAATTCGGTTGATCGCCTCGGCGATGATCGCCTGGCTGGTTGCAAAGTTAATGCGCACAAAGTTTCCGTATGCCGGACCGTGTTCGTCGCCACTAACAAAGGCAACCTTCGCTCCTTCGTAAATCTTGTCGAATGGTTTGTTCGCTAGCGATGTCTCACTTAGGTCCACCCAGGCAAGGTAGGTGCTCTCCGGCAGAAACAGCTTGGCGCCAGGAATCTTGTAGAGCTCCTGCTGCATGAACTTTCGGTTGGCATCGAGTTTGTGCATGACTTCATCGAGCCAAGCCTCACCCGCGTTGAACGAAGCCACCATCGCGAATGCGCCGAGAATCGAACTGCGCCAGTGATTTGCCGGTGTGGTCTTGTTTATCATCGAAAACATTTCAGCAGACTGAGTCACCATGATTGAGGCTTTTAGTCCAGCGGTGTTCCATGACTTACTGTTTGAAGTGAGCGTAATGCCAGTTGCTTCTGCATCGTCTCCGAGAGAAAGATATGGGATAAACACCGAGCTAGCAAAAGTTAGCGGTGCGTGAATCTCGTCACTGATTACCAACGCAGAATGCTTCTTGGCGATGCGAGCCAATTCTTGTAATTCGTCTTTGCTGTGCACCGTGCCGGTTGGATTTTGCGGATTGCAAAGAAGTACTGCCCGAGCACCGGCAGTTAACGCGGCTTCGATTGCAGGCAGGTCCAAACGGTATTCGCTAGTCATTGGCACATCCAAGACTTCGCACTTGGCTTCTGGAATCCAGGTGTAAAAACTCGAGTAAACCGGTGAGGTGATCACTACTATGTCGCCAGGGTTGAGTGCGGTCTTCAAGATATCGACCGCCGCCACTCCAACATCGGTGGCTATCTTCACCTGGGTTGGATCAACCGTCCAGCCCCAGCGACGCTTAGCGAATCCGGCAAACGCCTCGCCAACTTCTGGCACCGGGCCGAGGTAGCCGAGGTTTGAATCGCTAACCATCTTGGTGAGCACATCAACAATTGGCTCTGCGATCTCGAAGTCCATCTCGGCAACGTGAAGCGGCAACACATCGGCCGGATAGCGGCGCCACTTTGAGCTTTGCTTCTTGCGCAGTTCTTCGAGCTGAGGTTCGCGAATCATGTTGTCAGTTTAGTTAGAAGCGGAAGAACGCTAGGAGTGCTGCAATCGCAATCATGATTGCTGCAATCACCAAGTCGAGTACTTTCCAGAAGATCGGCTTTGACATAAATCGGCTTAGCGATTTGGCTCCGTAACCAACAGTGAAGAACCAGATAAAACTTCCCGTCATAGCGCCGAATGCGAAATACCATTTGTCTGCACTGAACTGATTGCCAATTGCCCCTAAGAAAATTACGGTGTCTAGGTAGACGTGTGGGTTTAGAAAAGTAAGTCCGGCAATTGTGATCAGTGCTTTTTTAGCACTGTTCTGCACTTCACCTTTTGCGTCGAGTGACTCTCCCTTGAATGCGCTACGTGCTGAGTTGTATGCGAACCAGAGCAGGTAGGCAACTCCGAACCAGCGGATAATCTCGAGGGCCACGGGAGCCGCTTGAATAATGGCGCCTAGGCCTGCTGTGCCAGCGGCAATGAGGAGAGCATCCGCCAGTGCGGCGAAAATCACAATTAGGAATACGTGTTTGCGAGTAAGTGCCTGGCGAATGATGAATGCGTTTTGTGCGCCGATCGCAATGATCAAAGATAGTCCGGAGAACAAGCCGGGAAGGAAGGCAATCATTACTCCTAATTTAGTTGGTTATGGTGGTATCTAACTGAATGTCATCTTCAAGATCGGAAACACAAATTGTCATTGCTTCCTAATCCCCTAATTCCTGGTTTCAACCCAGACCCGTCTGTGGTGCGTGTTGGTGATGACTACTACGTGTGTACTTCTACCTTTGAGTATTTGCCTGGTCTACCGATTTACCATTCGAAAGACATGATCCACTGGGAAACCATCGGACACGTGGTGACAACAGAGCACCAGTTGGCATCGGCAAACATCCCAACTAACGGTGGAGCTTGGGCGCCAACTATTCGCCATCACGAAGGTGTCTTCTATGTTGTGGTGACCGACGCAATGGGTCGTGGCACTTTGGTTTTCTCAGCGACTAATCCAGCTGGACCATGGAGCGATGGCACTGTCACTAACATCTCGGGAATTGATCCGGATATTTTTTGGGATGAAAATGGAGACTGCTACGCAACATTTTCTGGATTACAGCTGACCGGAAAAGAATTCGGCAGGCACCTAGGAATTCAGCAAGCCAAGATAGATCTGACTACAGGTCAACTTCTGGAAGAACCGCGCAGCATTTGGTCTGGTGTTGGGGGCATGTTCCCTGAAGCACCACACATCTACAAGGTAGATGACTACTACTACCTCTTTATCGCCGAAGGTGGCACCGAGCGTGGTCACGGCGAGAGCGTTGCTCGCAGCAAGTCACTAACCGGACCGTTCGAGAGTGGACCAAACAACCCATTCCTTAGTGCCCGCTCAACAATTCGCCCAGTACAGAACACCGGTCACGGCGACCTGGTGCAGCTCAAGGATGGCACCTGGGCCATGGTGCTACTCGGCATGCGAACCCGAGGTCAGACTCGATCATTCTCTTCACTGGGTCGTGAAACATTCGTCTCACGAATCACCTGGGAGGACGGCTGGCCGGTTGCCGAACCGGTACATCTGAACGATGTGGTTGCGGCTCCGGAATTCGTCGATGACTTTAGCGACTCAACACTTCGCCCAGACTGGGTTGCTATTCGTCGACTCCCCTCGTCGGTGTCGCATTTGGAAAGCGACGGACTGCACATCAAGGGTGACGGCAGCTCAATGAGTGAGCTTCGCCCATCGTTCGTAGGAAAGCGTTTGCGTCGTCACGATGGAATCGTGAAGGCCGAGGTTTCGGTGAATGGCATCGGCGGAATCTCTATCCGCTATGACGAGGTATCCCACTACGACATTGAAATTGCAAACGGAAAGTTGATTGCTCGCAGCTCGCTCTCCCGAGTGGTTCACGAAGTTGAAGCCGTGAATTTTTATGCAGAAAACAAAACCACTTTGTATATGGAATTCATTCCGAGCGGACAAAACTTCAACATCGATGGACAGTCGTGTGACTTCATTCGTCTAGGCTTTGTTAACACCAACGGTGAAAAACAAATGGTTGCCGAATTCGATGGTCGTTTCTTAGCTGCCGAAGTTGCATGTTCTTTCACCGGTCGAGTAATCGGAACATATTGCACTGAAGGTGAACTTGTAGTTCACAAGTTCAGTGAAACAGCAGAGTAAGTGAGTTGAAATGTCGCAGGATTTTTGGCCAGCAAATGAAATAAGTGCCCGCGTAAGAATCATTAGCGACAACGATTACGCTGGCGATCCTGATGGACTCTTTCAACTGGCGCATCAGGTACTAAGCCCAGCGTCGGATGTTGTTTGCTTGTTGGCAACACCACACGCACCTTTCGTAAATGACCCAAGCGCAGACATGTGTGCTGATGCCGAGAAGATTGCTCGCGAAACTCTTGAACTTTGCGGACGCGGCGACATTCCAATTCACCGCGGTACGGACGCCAAGATGGTCGACCGCACGACACCGATTGACACTCCAGCAGCAAGGGCAATTATTGCCGAAGCTATGCGCGAGGACACCAAACTTCCGCTGTATGTCACTGCTGGCGCAGGACTAGGTGCCATTGCCAGTGCCTGGCTGATGGAGCCAAAGATTGCTCAGCGCCTCACTCTGATTTGGATTGGTGGGCACGAGCACAAAGGACTAAC
>JBFYJA010000086.1:0-4250 GCA_041311675.1 Micrococcales bacterium
TCATTGTTCTAGTGCTGTTGTTGCGCTCTCTTGTTGCCCCAGTACTGCTTTTGATTACTGTGGTGGCATCGTTTTTTGCATCGATGGGTGCCGGTTGGTTCTTGTTCACGAATGTGTTCGGTTTCCCTGCACTCGACCTAAGTGTGTTCCTCTACAGCTTCCTGTTCCTGGTGGCCCTCGGTGTTGACTACAACATCTTCTTGGTCACGCGAGCGAAGGAAGAAGCTGAGAAGCTTGGCACTCGCGCGGGGATGATCAAGGCATTGAGTACTACTGGTGGCGTAATCACCAGCGCAGGTATTTTGCTTGCGGCGGTATTTGCAGTGCTTGGTGTACTTCCGCTGGTTGCGCTCGCACAGATTGGTGTCATCGTTTGTATCGGTGTGCTGCTTGACACCCTCTTGGTGCGTACCGTCATCGTTCCGGCCCTAGCCTTCTTGACCAAGAAGAAGTTCTGGTGGCCGGTTAAGAAGTACGCAGACTAGAGCTTGATCCAAACCGTCTGATCGATCTCTAGTTCACCCTCGATGGTTAAGTCATGTTGAGTGGTGACTAGAACTTCGCCAGCTGGAACTACCACTGGGTCTGGACCAAAATTCGTAAGGACTAAAACTCCACTATTGATATAAGCCAAGGTGTTTTTGTCTTGGAACTCTGGAGCCCAACGGAAGTTTCCTGCGCCGAGTGAAAGTTGCTTGCGAAGTTTTAGTAGGCGCTTGTATAGCTCGAGAGTTGAGCCAGCGATTCCCTCTTGTTTGTCGCGAGCGTACTTTGCGTAGGACGCTGGTTGTGGCAACCAAGTTTCACCGGTGGTTGAGAAACCGTTTGACTCGTTGGTGCCGCCTTCCCAAGGCAGTGGCACACGACATCCGTCACGACCAACGCGATCACCCTTGGTGCGGAAGAAGGTTGGGTCTTCGCGGTAGGCATCGCCAAGAGTTGTGTGTTCTGGCAGTCCAAGTTCCTCACCCTGATAGATGTAGGCACCACCAGGGAGGCCGAGCATGAACGCCGTTGCTGCGCGTCCACGACGAAGGCCGAGCGCTTCATCCGGCTGTGGTGACTTTGGCCCGATGCCGTCGCCCTGGCGTGGAATTTCGTCATAGCCGAATCTGGTCACGTGACGAATTACGTCGTGGTTGGAAAGCACCCAGGTAGAAGGAGCACCAACTGCGCCAAAAGCGGTAATCGAATTGGTCACGGTCTTTTGAATCTTTTCGCGCACCCATGGAGTGCCCAGATAGTCGAAGTTGAAGTTCTGGTGGTACTCGTCCGGACGAACCCACTTGGCCATGCGTTCTAGCGGGCCAGTCCAAGCTTCGGCGCAGAGCACACGATCGTCGAACTCGTCGACGATATTGCGGAAGCGTCGGTTGATTTCGTGAATACCAGGTTGAGCCCAGGCCGGGTTCATTTCTTCGAGTTCGGCCACTGAGTAAATCTCTTCGGCCGAGACTCCGCCCATAGGTGCCTCTTGTTTGATTACGTCTGGAAGTCCAGCTCGTTTAACCATTCCGGTGGCAACGTCGACGCGGAATCCGGCAGCGCCTCGCTTGAGCCAGAAACGCATGATGTCGTCGAACAAGTCGCGAACCCTTGGGTTTTCCCAGTTGAAGTCTGGTTGAGTCGAGTCAAAGAGGTGTAGGTACCACTGACCTGGTGTTCCGTCCGGTTCAGTAACCCGAGTCCACGCGATGTCGCCGAAGACAGACTCCCAATTGTTTGGCGGGAGTTCTCCATTTTTTCCTTTGCCATCTCGGAACATATACATGTCGCGTTCTGGCGATCCCGGTTTTGCAGCGAGTGCTGCTTTGAATAATTCGTGTTCACTCGAAGAGTGGTTTGGCACTAGGTCGACAATCACTTTGATGTTTAGTTTGTTTGCTTCGGCGATAAGCAAATCAAAGTCGGCAAGTGTTCCGAAAAGCGGATCGATATCTTTGTAGTCGCTTACGTCGTAACCGGCATCTTTTTGTGGCGACTTAAAGAAAGGCGAACACCAAATTGCATCGATACCGAGTTCAGCAAGTTTCGGTAGTCGCTCACGAATACCTTTTAGGTCACCCATGCCATCGCCATTACCGTCGGCGAATGAGCGTGGATAAATTTGGTAAATAACACTTGAGCGCCACCACTCTGGGTTTGCTTTGGTTTGGTAAAGAATCTCGCCAGTCATTGCTTAAGACTATGCAAGTTTCATTGCGATTAAGCGTTAGCTACTTGACGCACCAAATCCATAATCGGCAAAATCTCGCGGTCTAATCCACCCGGGAATGTGAACTTGGTAACCGTGTAACCAAGGACGATTTCTCCCATTGGGTCGGCATACACGAGTGCACCTGCGGCACCATCGTGACCGATGGCACGGTATGAACCGATTGGTATCACCGGGGTCGATTTCTGGAAAACGATTCCGAATGAGCGGTGATCCTGCTCTAGGGTTACGTCGTAACCGTAGACCTGCATCTGTGACATCTGCTTGATTGCTTCGGAAGATACACCAGGCTGGCCGCCGCCAAACCCCATTGCCCACTGCATTGCATCAGCCAAGCCTCGAGCCGAGGCAACTCCACCGGCTGATGGCACACCGAAAGCGCGGCCTGATCGATTGACTAGCTCGTTGAATGGCACGTTGCCCCAACCCCAAGTCGAAAGTCCGCTCGGGCGGTGCTCCGGGTCGCGAGCGTACTTGACTGCCTGCTCGGCGGTTGGCTGCATTTGGATTACATCTAACTGGGTAACGCGGTTTTCAAGTGACTCCGGAAGGCCCAGGTAAGCATCAGCATTTGCCGGCTGACGAATTTCGGTTTCGTAAAACTCCTGCATGGTCTTACCGGTGATTCGGAAGCAGAGCTCGCTCATTAGCGGGCCGATAGACAGTCCGTGATAGCCGAATGCTGCACCTGGGCGCCAAAGCGGTGTTGCGTTAGCCAATGCTTCCGCTGCAGCATGATCGTGATGCAGTTGAGCAACTGTCATCTGTGGATCAGGTTCAACCAAACCAGCCTGGTGAGAAAGTAGTTGACGAACCGTGATGGCCTCTTTGCCATTTGCCGCAAATTCTGGCCAGTAGTGTGACACGACTTTGTCGAGATCAAGTTTTCCGGTTCCGATAAGTTTTGCGATACCGAGTGCTGAGAGTGCTTTGCTAACTGAGAAGACGGTGGTCAAACTGTCTGGACTAACTCCGGCAGATAGGTCGATGACGGTTTTACCTTTAACCTTGACAACCAACTGTGAACCTTTTTCGTCAGGCCGGATAGTTTTAAATATGTCGAGGGCTTTCGCATAGTTAGAATCCACGAACGAGTTGGTTAGCTCCATTGCATTGTCCTTAGTTCTCAGTGTTTTTAGAGTAGTTGCTAAACATTTCGATTGCATATTTGAAGGCGGGCTTCATGTCGAAGTCTTCGTCGATGAGCCACTGGTTTTGGAGACCATCCCAAAGCGCAATAAATAGTGCGGCCTTTAATTCGTCTTCACGATTTGCACGGGTGCGGTCATTTTGCGCGGCCATGACTTTGGCGAATTCTCCGCGAGACTTTCGATATCGATTCTTGAAGTAATCGTGAGCTGGGTGATCTGGGTCGGTTGCTTCGCCAACTAGGTTGGCCCAGAGGCGGGTTGTTGCTTCCTGCTCCTGGTTAGCATCCACCTGCTGCAGGTAGCGGTCAAGCACTCCCATTTCGGCGGGACTCTTCTCCGGGTAGCCGGATTCGCGGCGCTCAACAATTGCCAGCAATAGCGCCTCTTTGTTGGGGAAGTGATGCAGAAGTCCGGCTTGGGAAAGGTTGCTAGCGGCGGCTAATTCGCGCATTGAGGTGGCGTGGTAGCCGGTTCGACCAAAGGCCTCGATGGCATTGTCGAGGATCTCCTCGCGCTTGGCAGTTCCCTTGGCATAGGGACCGCGTGGACCTCTCGTTACCATTCCGTTACCCCAATACTTATTACTTGATTGGTTTTTAGAGTAGTGTATTCAAAGGTATTCACGCAACATTTCGTTGCTTAGTAACAGAAAGTTTTTTGATGACGAAACTTAAGCCATCCGTTCAGCTCTACACACTTCGCGATGCAGTCGCTGAAGATTTGGAAAACACTCTTAGTCGTGTTGCAGAAATCGGATTCACCCAGGTTGAACCGTATGGATTTGTGGATCGCGTTGATGAGTATGAAGTTCTACTCGCCAAGTTTGGTCTCAAGGCCCCAACCGGACATGCACAGCTAATCGGACAGGGTGACAATGTGCACGT